>JALFPC010000005.1 GCA_022782305.1 Prevotella sp.
CTCCATCTTTGGACATTTGCCTTTAACCTTTTGGCACTTGGCTTTAACGCACTCTACTTTAGCCTTTTTTGCAGGATCGGCTTTCACATCCTGGGCACATGCTATAGTGCTCATGCCGCACATCATTGCCACTGCGAGAGTGGCCTTGATGAGAAACTGTTTCATTCTATTGTTCCTTTCTTTCTTTCTTAATTAATAACAATGTTATCTTGTTGGGGTGCTGCATCTAATGCCGCTACCCACTTATCACATGGATTACTTATCCGCTTGCAAATTTATATGTATTCTATGATATTTCTTACAAATAGTTAGTTAATAATCCATAATTATAGCATTTTTTATTATTATAACCACTTGCGCAGAACTCCCCTAATTACAAACCAGGCATGCATGACAAGGGTGAGGGGTAGTCCATAATGTTCTCTCATCACATGGAAACGCTCTTGCAATGACTCGCGATGGTGCTCGGTGCTTTGTCCCTCCTGGGTATAGCAGGCTATGACGCTGTGGGTGTTGGCAAGAGGTAGTCGGAGTCGTGCTGCTTCTTTCATCACTCTTATGCACCAATCCACGTCGGCAGAATAGCGGTATTGCAGATTGTAATGTATGTCGGCAACCATAGGAAGACGGGCATAGAAGGCTTGATGGCACACGAGCATGCCATGTGAGAAAGAGCGCCATGACAGTTGTTTGGGCGGTCTATGGGTGCGCTTATGCAAGAACATTCCTTGGTCATCCACGATATCGGTATCACCATATATCACTCCCGGCCACTGTCTTGATGGGATATCATCAAGGTGTGCCTGACTGATGATGGTATCGATAGTATCGGCAGACGGAAGGAAGTCGCCAGCGTTCAAAAAGACTATATAGTCGCCCTTTGCCATAGACAGTCCCTTGTTCATGGCATCATAGAGTCCGCGGTCTGCTTCACTCTTAACAACTACCTTATGCCCATTGGCGGCGAGGTCAGAAGCTTTCTGATATTCGAGAGCCATAGCCACAGTATCATCTTTCGATTTACCATCCACAATATAATGGTTGATATGTGGGTAGGTCTGTTGCATCACGCTGTCAACAGTTCTTTTGAGGCAGTGGGCAGCGTTGTATGTGATGGTAACGATGGCAAATGTAATCATATATGATAGTGTTTGAGTGCCAAGGCCTGGCTGTATGTTTCTATGTATTTTATTGCTACAGCATGCTGAGAATAGCATGATGAAACCTTCTTGATTGCCTCTTGGCTCACTTGTGGATAGTCGCACTCGTCGAGCACCCAATGGAGTCCGGCTGCCAAGTCATCGGCATCGCAGTATTTGGCCACATAACCATTGAGACGATGGTCGATCATCTCGGGTATGCCACCAATCTTGAATCCCACGCATGGCACACCGCAGGCCATAGCCTCCATGATGGTGTTGGGCAGGTTTTCGGATAATGACGGTAGCACGAAAAGGTCGGCACTGCGGTATATGGCCACTATGCGGTGGGCATCACTCTCATAGCCCAAGGGCAGTGTATCGAAAGGGAGCATGTCTGCCATCTCGTCGGCATGGCCACCAAGCAGAGCCACCACTGTATTGGATTTCATGTCGGGATAGCGTTCGGCCAGTATATTGCACGCATCGATGAGATAGTTCATTCCTTTGTTGCGATTGGTGATTCGCTGGCATACAAAGAGTATGATACGCTTGTCTGCAGGCAGTTGCACAGCCAAGCGCGCCTGCTTTCTGTCGCCAGGGCAGAAGAGTCGTGTGTCTATGGGATTGGGGATGCTAACCACGGGGTGACCTGAGAGCAAAGCACTCTTACGTGCCTCTGAGGCAAGCCATTTACTGCATGCCACCACAGACACGGCATGGTCTTTGAGCATGTTTTTCTTGCGCAGCCATATTTTATGAGACAGGTCAGTATCGCTGCCACCACCGGGCAGCAACTTACAGTGGTTGCATCCGCGTTCAAACTTGCGGCAACCGAGTGTAACGTGGCATATTGATGTGGCGGGCCATATATCGTGCATTGTCCACACCACGGGTTTTCCTGATTCTAATATGCGCCTTATATCCTTAAGAGAGAGCATACCCTGATTAATCCAATGCAGGTGTATGATGTCTGCTTCCTTGAATTCGCGAAGTGATGTGATGTCGCATCCTGTGTTGGCTATATCTATTTCAAAGAGATGATTCCTTGAGAAATGAAGATGACAAAACACCACCCAGCGCTCCCATAGGAAACGCCAACGCTGAAGGAGAGAATTGCCCAGTCCAACTACAGTGATATGCTCTGTCTCCTTGTCACGCACCAGCATTTTGGCCTTCACGCCATTATTATTGAGCGCCTCCATGATACGGTTGGCTGCCAGTGCCGCCCCACCCTTTTTCTCGCTCGTATTTACTATCAGTACTCTCATAACATCATTGATTAATGCAAAAGTAAAACAAAATAGGCAAAATACCAAATGGTTTTAAAATAAATTGAGTATATTTGCCACGAAAAAGTATGACTTGAGCATCTATCTGGCCTATAAGCGGCCAAATAAGCATAACAATGACCAATATAAATAATGTATTATGGACAAGAAAGAACTTATGAAGAGAGCTATTGAACTCTCTGAAGAAAGCGTGCGCAAGGGAGGTGGCCCTTTTGGTGCCGTCATAGCGCGTGATGGTGAGATAATAGCAGAAGCATCCAATAGTGTGACCATAGACCACGACCCAACTGCACATGCCGAAGTAAACGCCATACGCAAGGCGGCAGAGGTGTTGGGCAACTATGACTTGAGCGGATGCGAGATATTCACATCATGCGAACCATGCCCCATGTGTCTCGGCGCCATCTATTGGGCACACCTCGACAAAATCTATTATGCCAACAACAGAAAAGACGCGGCAGACATAGGATTCGATGACGATTTCATATATCGTGAACTGGAACTGACTCCCGACAAAAGGGTTAAACCATCAGAGATACTGCTGCAAGAAGAAGCTATCAAGGCCTTTGAATTGTGGAGAGACAAAACAGATAAGACTGAGTATTGACATACTGTTGGACAATTATTGGCACTTGGGCAGTGAAAAGTAGTTAATAACTGTTGTTTGCGCACACAAATGGTTGATATAGGTCAAGAATAGTGGATATTTTACACTTTTAGAGGTGCAAAGTATTGCGAGTATCGAAAATTCGTCGTACCTTTGCATCGTCAAAAGGTTAATAGATTGTTTTAGGTTAGTAGTAATATTTATAGTTTTAGGTTTTAGTTATTGGTAAGAAGAAAGTAATTCAAGAGTGGATAACAAGGTCGCCGTGAGGCTCCCTTCTTTCTTTAAAAATTTGTAAGTATTAGTTATGAGTTTCCCGCTTGCTTGTTTATAGCAAAGCAGGACTCAAACTAAGAAAGCAATAAAAAACTGAAAAGGATTTTTAGTTAAACATAGGCTTTGAACGCTGCTGCTCGTTGATGAGTGGTAGCGTTTGTTTTTATATCAATCTTATATCGATTGTTTGTAGATCTTCTATCATCCTTCTATGAGCACGGTGGCATAGGCGCTTATGCCCTCTTGTCTGCCTGTGAAGCCGAGTTTCTCTGTTGTTGTTGCCTTGATGGAAATATTGTCCTCGTCGGTATTGAGGACTTTTGCCAGGCATGCTTTCATGGCTGGGATATGGGGATTCATCTTGGGTTTCTCTGCGCAGATGGTAGCATCTATATTACCTATATGATAACCTTTTGTGGCAATGAGTTCATTAGTTTTTGCAAGCAGTATCTTGCTGTCTATATCGAGAGTATCATTGGAGTTGTCGGGGAAATGGAATCCTATGTCGCGCATGTTGGCAGCGCCGAGCATGGCATCGCAGATGGCGTGTATGAGCACGTCGGCATCGCTATGTCCGAGCAATCCCTTTTCATGCTCGATGAGTATGCCACCCATCCATAACTTCCTTCCCTCCACCAAACGGTGGACATCAAAACCGAAACCTACACGAATCTTCATAGCAGTAAATGATTTGTTTTGATAATGATTATCTGCGTAACAAGTCCTTGATTCCATCCATATCGAATGCGAGCGAGAAGCGCAGAGTCTGGTCGAGGGGGTTAGACTGCGCCGTAGAGATAACATATCCCACATCAAGCGAGAACACATTCATTCTGAAGCCTCCACCCACGGTGAAATACTTGCGGTTTCCTTTGTTTTCGCTCTCGTGATGATATCCTGCACGCAGCGAGAACTGGTCGTGATACACATACTCGGCACCCACGCTCCATTGTATCTCCTGCAGTTCCTCCTTGAAACCGCCAGGTGCATCGCCGAAACTCTTGAATATTCCCTTGATGCTGCTCATGTCGCTATATTCGCGAATCACGCGGTCGTTATATTCCGATGCGCTCTCGCCCTCCTGCTGCGGTGGTACTGTAGGCACGAGGAACTTGTTGGCATCGGCAGATATCGAGAACCTGTTATATTCGTCAACGGGAATGATCAGCGAGGCACCAATCCTGAGGTTAGCAGGCAGAAACTGGCTTCTGTCATCGCCGAAATATGATATCTTGCTACCCACATTGCTGATGTTCATACCCAGTCCGAGTTGGCATTCGCGGCTTCCCATATTGAAATAGTTATTGTAATACATGGCAAAGTCAGCGGCGAAAGCCGAAGCTGGCGATGCATCCTCTGTATAGTCATACCTGAGGTCAGAATATATCCATCTCAGTCCAGCAGCTATTGAGAAGGTCTCGCTGAGCATCAGCGAGTAAGCCACATCGAGCGACATCTCATAAGGGTTTACAGTCATGGCATTGTCGCTCTGGTCGGTCATCACCTCACCGAGCGAGAAATATCTGAGCGAACCCGAGATAGCACTATTGTCGCCGATGCGGTAATAACCTGCCACGTATGCCAGGTCAATGTCGTTGACGAGTTGTCGCAACCAAGGAGTATAATTGAGTGCCACTCCTGCCCTGCTTATGCAGAACGGATATTTGGCTGGGTTCCAGTACTGTGAGTTAACATCTGGATCGGTGGCGGCACCCACGTCGCCCATACCCGCAGCCCTTGCATCTGGAGCTATGGTCTGCGATATAACCGCATATTCCACTTGATTAAACTGGCTCAATTTATCCTGGGCACTGGCGGCTGCAACCATTACCAGTCCCATCATGAGCATATAGAATCTGTTTCTGATATTCATCATTAGTAATATATGAATTATTGTTTTGTCACTATTATGCGTGCACCGAAATGATTGGTATCACTATAATATAACGCTACGAACAGTTATTTATTGTTTAGAACAATCAATTTATTGGTTTTCGATGTATGTCCACCGTTTTCGTCGTCTATCCGTGCCCTATAGAGATACACTCCTGTGGCCACTTTATTTCCTTCGTTGCTGCACAGGTTCCATGGTATCTCTACCATATTGTCAGAAGGTGTATAGACATCTTTCGCTGTCCACACCATACGCCCGGCCATGTCATAGACCTCTATGCTCACGTCTATATCAGAGCCAATGCGGTCGTGCACGATCCTGAATGTTGTGGAGGTGACGGCAGGGTTATGAGTAGCGTCGAGACTAAAGAGTTTCGGGTCTGCATCTGTGGCCACCACGAAATCGAGTTGCGCTATCGACACATTATTATATATATCCCAGGCCTGGAACTTGAGTCTATGCTTGCCTTCTGACATCTCGGGCAATGAGAATCCCACTCGTCCGCTCTTGTAGTTTCCGAAGTCGAAAGCGAAATAGTCGTTGAGTTGATAAGTCTGCATCATATCCCCATCCACAACGAGTTGCAGACTATGGCCTATGCTTCCTCCTGACACGTTAATACCGCTTTCATCTGCTATTTCAGCCACGAAATACGGTGTGGCGTTCACTCTGTCTCCATTTGTAAAAGCCGAACTGTTAAGATAGCAATATACCGACGGACCTATGGAATCGCTGACCAAAGCCTCGCTTCCGCCCAGTTTGAATCTCTCCTCAACGCCGCTTGCCTCCATGGTTTTATCGTTGCTCACGGCATAGAGCATTATCTGTGCAGACCCCTCGCTATAACTTATATCCTTGGGCACCACGAAACGGAAGGAGAAGCGTCCCGCCCTGATGCTGTCGGAACCGCTAAACAAGGTATTCTTTCGTTCTTTATATGTAAATGCGGCGATGCTCTTGTCGGCATTCTGCTTACACACGACAGTTTCTACGGCATCCCTCACAGTGGCAGTAACCAGTCCACTGAATGACTCACAAACAGACTGTCCGTCAGCCACATAGCCGTTTACTACCACCTCATCGCCAGCCTTTAAGGTAATCATATCATTGCCCAAGGGCACCCCGTTGATAGACTCTATGGTCATGGGCATGGTAGGCAGGGCGAGCACCAAAGCGGGGTCGCCGGCCAGTGCAAACTGCAGTTTATTTGCCGTATAATCCCTCAGCGCATCCACTCCAGCCTGCACCTTATCATCCGGTTTTGTATAGACGTAAGTACTTGCCAGTGTGTCTTTTGCCAACCTCACGGCTTCGCCTATAGACACACGTTTACCATCTTTTATGGCCAGCAGGTTGCGAGTAACCAGTTTATTTATTACTGTATTGGAACTTGAATACACCGTGCGGGTAGTACCGAGGAAAGCCACTGCACCACCATTGGGATTGGTGAGTGCCACCTCGCCGATATTCTCTGTCTGACTATCGAAAGGCATGATATCACACGATGCCGTTATCCACAATGGCAATTTCTGCGATTTGGCATCCTTGAAATCCTGCAGTTTCATCACCAGTTCGTGAGACAGACTATACTCTGCGCCGTGACCGCTGTAGTTCATCATCAGCGCACCGTTTTTCATATATTGCTTTATCAGGCTGGTAACCTCGGGATAGGTATTACCCGTTGACGATGTCTCTCGTGTGTAGGCATCCCACATTATGCGCCTCACGTCGACGGTAGGGTTGTATTTCTCCACAACGTTGGCCACCTCTTCGGCACCTATCATGTGAGTATTATTATCGCCGTCGTCGCCCATCACCACCACAGTATTCTGCCATTGTCCGGCTTGACTGTTGGCAAGATAAGCCTCTATCTTATCCACCATTACACGAGCCTCATCTATTGTTCTCACGGGAAATCGTCCCACCGCCACGTCTGGTTTGCCCGTATACTGGTATCTGCCCGTAGCATCGTATATCTTCTCATTATCGTCGAGCAGGCAATAGAAATCATCCGACACATAACTGGCTGTCTTGCTGAATGAGTTATCGCTCTCATAGCATAGCAGGAAATCATCTGGCGAATAGCCCTTCCATTCAGGCGACAGCATGCGGTTGTCCCATCCACCATCGCCGAAGAGCAGCAGATATTTGGGTATGTCATTGTCGCTCTGTGCGCGGTCATAGAACATTTTCATATAGCGTTTATATGCCGTGGCGTCGGGTGTGCCGCTTGAGAACTCATTATAAAGTTCATCCACGGGAACTATCCTCACGGTCATGCCATCATGCTGCTCATGCAGTGTCTTGAGTCTTTCGGCTTGCTCCCTCAGTTTCTGTGTCAGTGGCAGCAGGATGACCATGTCAACGGGCGAGTCGGCATGATGGTCCTGATTGGTAATGGCATACATATAATCAGGCACGGGGAAAGAGCCAGCAGCAAGGTCGGGAGCATTGGCAGGCTGCTGTGTGTAGATAGAGATATAGTCGAGCCTCATCTGCCCTCCCCTATTCTGTGTGATTGAGATCTTGGTATCCGCCGATAGGTTATCCACATCAAATCGACCTGTGGCAGCCACGGCACTCTCATACGAACCGCATGCTGGCACGTTTATCGTGCCCACCACGCTATCGTTGACAGCCACGGAAGCCTGCGAAAACTCGTTGGCGGTGATAACCACGGTAACCATTCCCTTCTTGGTGTCACCCTTGGGTTTAAGATGATAATCATTGCTCTGCCCGATACTGTAGAGGCGCGCATCATAGAGGTTGCGTCCTGCCGACAACCATGCATAGTCATCTATCTCATACAGAGAATTATTGAAATCATCAGAAGGATAGAATGAAGAGATGAAAGTCTGCTCATCCACGGTGAGCGGGTCTCCATCGCTTTCTGTCAGGAAATAGCATCCCACGGTGGAATAAGGGTTTCTGACGCGCTGGTAATAATTTGTCCACGACACGGGACCCTTGGCATAGAAGAGTCTGCGCCCGCCCACGGTGCATGTGGGCACCTCGGCCAGGTCATCAGTAGCAGCGAGATATGTGCCCGTGAGATATTCGGGTTGCAGATTGCCGCCATAGCCATAAATCTTAGTCCTCGATGGGTTCAGTCCCGCACGTTTTATTAGTTGGTCGGTGATTTCATACACTCCACTTTCTGCCACGCTAATCTTAACCCATCTGCCCGAGGCCAGTACCGAATGATCGGCATAGCGCCCCTGCTGTGGGGCATTGGCCTGCTGCGACAGGTCAGAAATAGTAGTATTGCCTGCCGCCATGCGCTGACTACGAGCAGGCACATGTCCTTTGATTGTCAACTTGAAACTGACCAGTTTCATATACTTCCCCTCTCTATACACGAGCGGCACGAAGGCAATGTCGAGGCTACCGCGTTTGCGTGCCACTGCCACGTTCTGCACCACCACGGGCATTTCGGGCAGGCTGTCGCTTGTAATCTTATGGTATCTCTCAATGTCTGCCTCGGTCATATCGATAAACTCAGGGTATTCGATATCGACGGAATAGACAGAGTCGCCGACCATGAACCCAAGGTCATGAGAATAGGAGAAGCATGGTAGATGGTCATCAATCCTCACCTGTTGAGCGGTGAGGTTAAAGAATCCCTGCGCCACGGCATGAGCCACGGAGCATATCAGAATCATTATGGTCAGAAATCCCTGTTTCGTCATTTGCAATTAAATTCGAGCACTTTTCGTTCCTCTATAAACCCAGTGAGATGGTCATCAATGGCCACTGGTCCCACGCCAACGGGAGTTCCAGTAAAGATGATGTCACCAGTTTTGAGGGTGAAATACGTGCTGATATATTCTATCAGTTCATCTATGGAGAAGAGCATATCGCCGGTATACCCCGTCTGCACGGTCTTCCCGTTGATGTCGAGATGGAAGTTGAGTTGCTGCACATCCTTAAACTTGCACACCTCCACCCAGTCGCCTATAGCCGCCGAACCATCAAAGCCTTTCGACAGCAGCCATGGCAGCCCCTGTGGTCTCATCCTCTTCTGCACATCGCGCGCAGTGAAGTCTATGCCCAGTGTAACGGCATCATAATACCTATGGGCGAAGCGTTTCGGTATGCCCTTTCCCAACCTGCATATCCTCACCACCAGTTCCGTTTCATAGTCCACCTGTTGGCTCCAGTCTGGTATGAAAAACGGCTTATGGTCTTTGAGCAACGCCGAGTCTGGTTTGAGGAAGATGACAGGTTCCTCTGGTTTATATAACGCACCATCCAGTTCTTTATTGTGCTGGATATAGTTCATTCCTACTGCAAGTATCTTCATTTTATGATTCTTTATAATTTACGAAAAGATTATTGTTGGCATGCCAACCTCTAATTCCCTGCAAAGTTAACCAAAAGGTGTGACGCATAAGCATATATTTTGATAAATGTTGTTAAGTGGTTGTGATAATTTGCATGCATAATGGCAAAAAACCAATATTTTCTTTTGTTATTCACAGAAATATACTAATTTTGCAGCGTTATCCAGACATGAGACATAAAAGCAGACATAAGGATTAACAGAACACAAAACGTATGGTACAGCGCCAAGTGAATATTCAGCGTGAGGTGCAGTCGCTCAAGACCACTCAGACGGTATCACAGCAGAGACTGCTGTTGGCACAACTCGTGGAGTTGCCTGTCAACCAGCTCCTCGACCGTATCAATACCGAGATGAACGACAATCCAGCCCTTGAGAGCAACGGCAACTATGATGGTGACGACATGCTCGATGCACATGCTAACACTTATGCCGATAGCGACTCGTATGATGAGGATACTGATTCTGCTGATCATCACTACGAGGACAAAGAGAAAGAGGACCGCCAGATGGCCCTTGATGATGCACTCAACAATATTGGTCGCGATGATGAGGACCTGCCTGTGTATCATGGTGGATACCGTCAGGATGACGACCGCGATGAGGTGATAGCCGCCAATAGCATATCCTTTTTTGACCTGCTCAACCAGCAGATGGGCGAGGCCATGCTCACCGACCACCAACATTATATAATGGAATATATCATTGGTTCGCTCGACGATGATGGCTTGCTGCGCAAAGACAGTGATATCATTGCCGACGAACTGGCCGTATACAATAATTTCTATACTGATGCCAAGGAGGTGGAGGCCGTGATTGCCATCCTACACACCTTCGACCCACCAGGCATAGGAGCCCACGACCTTAGGGAATGCCTGCTCCTTCAGATAGAGCGCCGCCCCGATTCAAACCTCAAGACCATGATGAAGAAGGTGATCACCAAGATGTTTGATGATTTCACCAAGAAGAACTGGCAGAAGATAGTAAAGACGCTAAAACTCGATGAGGAGCATGCTGAGCAACTGTTTAGCGAACTGCGCAAGCTCAATCCCAAGCCCGGTGCCGCCACAGGCGAGACCATAGGCAGGAGCATCCATCAGATCACTCCCGACTTTATCGTTGACACACAGGATGATGGCACCGTGACCTTCAGCCTCAACAATGGCGATATTCCCGATCTGCAGGTGTCGCAATCCTTTGCCGACCTTATGGACGAGTACCGCAACAACCCCGATAATATGAGTCGCCAGGCCAAGGAAGCACTGCTCTACATCCGCAAGAAGATAGCGGCAGCGCAGTCGTTCATAGAGGCCGTACACAGCAGGCGCCGCACACTCTCTGCCACCATGGCAGCCATCATCAAGCACCAGCACCGTTTCTTTGAGGATGGCGATGAGTCGTCTATCCGCCCGATGATACTCAAAGACATAGCCGAAGCCACGGGTTTGGACATTAGCACGGTGTCGCGTGCCACCGACAGCAAATATGCGCTCACCCGCTGGGGCACGTTCCCCTTGCGCTTCTTCTTCTCCGACAGTTATGTGACCAAGAGCGGCGAGGAGCTCTCTACGCGTCAAATCAAGGTGGCACTCAAGGATGTGATAGACAATGAAGACAAGAGCAACCCACTCAGTGATGACCTCATCAAAGACGAGTTGGCCAAGCGCGGCTATCCCATAGCGCGCCGCACAGTATCTAAATATCGTGAACAACTGGGTATTCCCGTGGCAAAACTGAGGAGATGAGAGAGAAGCATATCATATTGGCAGCCAGGGTTATAAGTGCGCTCTTCACGCCCTTCTACCTTCCTTTGGTGAGTCTTTTGGCCCTTTTCCTATTCAGTTACCTGAGTCTGCTGCCGCTTGTATACAAGTTATATGTGCTTGCCATTGTATACCTTTTCACGGTGCTCATGCCCACTCTGCTCATCTATCTCTACAGACGCTTTCATGGATGGAGCCTCATCGAACTGGGAAATCGTGAGCGCCGCATGGTGCCATACGTCATCTCCATCCTAAACTATATAGCCTGCCTGTATGTCATGGACTCCAATCATATCCCCCATTTCATGGGTTCCATAGTGATAGCGGCACTGTTTATTCAGATAGTGTGTGCCATGATAAACGCATGGTGGAAGATCAGCACCCATACGGCAGCCACTGGTGGCATGGTGGGCGCACTCTTTGCCTTTGGCGAGATCTTTGGGTTCAATCCCGTGTGGTGGATAAGCCTTGGCATCGGCATAGCAGGCATTGTGGGTACCAGCCGCATGATACTGCGCCAGCACTCGCTGTCGCAGGTGGTCATGGGTTTCATAGTGGGTTTCTTTCTCTCCGCCCTCGCCATACTGTTCACATAACAATGTGGCATACAACCAGAAAAAATCCAAACATAATGACATAAGACATTGATAAACAATAAGATAATAAAAACACAATAACAGAAGATATGAAACCATTAGTAAGCATAATCATGGGCAGCACCAGCGATCTGCCTGTAATGGAAAAAGCATGTGTCTTTCTTAACGACATGCAGGTACCCTTTGAGGTCAACGCCCTCTCTGCCCACCGTACTCCCGATGCTGTGGAGACCTTTGCCAAGGAAGCCAAAGGGCGTGGACTTAAAGTAATCATCGCGGGTGCCGGCATGGCAGCGGCATTGCCAGGCGTGATAGCAGCATCTACCACCCTTCCCGTCATCGGCGTGCCCATCAAGGGAATGCTCGATGGTCTCGATGCCATGCTGAGCATCATACAGATGCCTCCCGGCATCCCTGTGGCCACAATGGGTGTAAACGGAGCCCTCAATGCCGCCATCATGGCAGTAGAGATGCTCGCACTGGCCGATGATGCACTGGCCGAGCGCCTGGCTGCCTATAAGTCGGGTCTCAAGAGAAAGATAGAGAAAGCCAATGCCGAACTTGCCGATATCCGCTACGATTTCAAGACCAACTAATCATTCATTGCTATGGACCTTTTCAATTATAGCAGACGCACGTCGCACCCAGTAGCCGTGGGTCCCATCACTATAGGTGGCCATGCCCCCATAGTCGTGCAGTCTATGACCACCACTTCTACCAACGATACCATGGGTAGCGCCGACCAGATAATGCGCATAGTGGAAGCCGGCGGCGATATGGTAAGGCTCACCACGCAGGGAGTGATAGAAGCCGAAAACCTCAGGAATATCAATGCCGAGGTGCGCTCTCGCGGTTGCCATGCTCCCTTGGTTGCCGATGTTCATTTCAATCCAAAGGTTGCAGACGTGGCTGCTCTATATGCTGAAAAGGTAAGAATAAACCCAGGCAACTATGTAGACCCCGCCCGCACTTTCAAGCAACTGGAATATACGGATGAGGAATACGAAGCCGAACTCAAGCGTATAGAAGAGCGCTTCGTCCCCTTTTTGGAGATATGCCGCAGCAATCATACGGCAGTGCGCATAGGCGTCAACCATGGTTCGCTCTCCGACCGTATCATGTCTCGCTATGGCGATACTCCCGAGGGTATCGTAGAGAGTTGCATGGAGTTTCTGCGTATTTGCAAGAAGGTGGACTTCAATGATGTGGTCATCTCTATCAAGGCCAGCAATACCGTAGTGATGGTATTGTCGGTGCGCCTGCTTGTGTCGCAGATGGAGAAAGAGAACATGTGCTATCCCCTGCATCTCGGTGTTACAGAGGCAGGCGAAGGCGAAGATGGTCGCATCAAGAGTGCCGTGGGCATAGGAGCGCTGCTCGCCGATGGTATCGGCGACACCATCCGCGTGTCGTTGAGCGAAGAACCGGAAGCAGAGATTCCTGTGGCGCGCCATTTGGTTGAATACATGTGCAAGCACCAGCATCACAGTATGATACCAGCCACTGCCTATCCCGGTTTCGACTATCTACATCCCACACGCAGGCAGACAGTGGCAGTGAAAGATATCGGCGGCAACAACCTACCGGTGGTGATAAGCAGTCACCCCGACGCCCCAGCCGACTATATATATATAGGTGGCGAGATGCCAGAGAAAACAGTGGAGGGACAGCGATATATTGTGGATTTCGACCATTATACGGGCCAGCCCAACACCTATCCCATCTTTCCGCATAATGCCATGCCATGGATAGCGAGCACCGATGCTGAGGTTAAATTCCTCGTATTGCAATACGGTGCCGATGCCGACGAATATATCACCTGCCTCAAGCACCATCCCGAAGTGGTGGTAGTATGTATGAGCAACCATCAAAACAGGTTGGGCGACCAACGTGCCTTGGTGCATGAGATGATGAATGCAGGCATTTCTAACCCCGTGGTGTTCTGCCAGATGTATGGTCACGATGATGGTGACCAACTGATGATAGAAGCCGCCGCCGACATGGGCGCGCTGATGTTTGATGGTCTCACCGATGGCTTATGGCTCATGAACAGCGGCGCTGTCAGTCCCGCCATGGTTTCCTCCACAGCCTTCGGCATCCTGCAGGCTGCCCGTCTGCGCATGACCAAGACGGAATATATCAGTTGCCCAGGTTGCGGTCGCACCCTCTATGACCTGCGCTCCACCATAGCGCGCATCAAGGCCGCCACGAGCGAGATGAAAGGTCTTAAGATAGGCATCATGGGCTGCATAGTAAACGGTCCGGGCGAAATGGCCGATGCCGACTATGGATATGTGGGTGCTGGGCGTGGCAAGATATCCCTATACCGCCGCAAGGAGTGCGTGGCCAAGAATATTCCCGAGGAAGAAGCCGTGGAGCGACTCCTCGACATCATCCGTCAAGACAACAACCAATAACAATAAATAGTTTATTAACACATTAATTTTTTGTAACATGAAAAAAAGAACTTTAACCGTAGCTACAGCCATCTTGGCAGCTACCATGCTAACCAGTTCGTGTATTGGAAAATTCGCATTGTTTAATGGACTTCTGTCTTGGAACCAGAAAGCCACAGGCAACAAGTTTTTGAATGAACTCATCTTCATCGTGATTTCTCCTGCATACGCTGTATGTACTGTTGCAGACGCGCTTGTGCTCAACACCGTTGAGTTCTGGTCGGGCAGCAATCCTATTGGCAAGGCCGGTAAGGTAGAGAAAGTTTGGGGACAGGATGGTCGCCAGTATGCCGTGAAGACACTGAAAAATGGTTATGAGATTACTGATCCTAAGGGAGAGAAAGTATTCTTTATCTTCAATGAGAAAGAGCAGACCTGGTCTATGGAAGAGAATGGTATATGCAAGGAAGTCATCAAGTTTAATGAGGATGGCACTATTCGCGCCACTCTGCCTACAGGCGAGCAGATAAATGTAACTGCCGATGAAGCTGGTCTCTACAGCGCCAGAATGGCAGTGAATGGAGGTTGCTATTTCGCAACTATAAAATAATAACACAAGAGGTGCGGCTTGTTAGCGCACCTCTTGGAAAAAAATTGTTAGGAGGTGTGGCTACTGGCTGCACCTCCTAATATTATTAGAGCAATGCCATGGTATCAGAAGCAATCATTAGTTCCTCATCGGTAGGAATGACCACTACTGTTACCTTAGAATCAGGAGTAGAGATCACTGCCTCCACACCCCTTACGGTCTTGTTTTTCTCTTCATCGAGTTTGATGCCCATCCATTCCATGTTGCGGCAAACCTCAGCACGCATAGAAGACTGGTTCTCGCCCACACCGGCGGTGAACACCACGATATCCACGCCACCCATGGCAGCAGCATAAGCACCTACATACTTCTTGATGCGATAGTTATACATGGCCAAAGCAAGCACAGCCTTTGGATCGCCACTCTCTGCGGCAGCATCTATCTCGCGCATGTCACTGGAGATGCCAGAGATGCCCAGCACACCACTCTTCTTGTTGAGCAGGTCAGAGATACCATCGGCATCCAGACCCAGTTTCTTCTGGATGAAAGCCACAGCGCCACCATCAATGTCGCCACTGCGAGTACCCATCATCACACCCTCGAGAGGAGTGAGGCCCATGGTAGTGTCCACACACTTGCCACCATCCACGGCAGCCACGCTACCACCATTACCTATATGGCAGGTGATCACCTTCTTGTCTTCGGCCTTTACACCGAGGAAGTCACAAACGCGCTGCGACACATAACGATGACTGGTGCCATGGAAACCATAGCGGCGCACGCCATATTTCTCATACAGTTCGTATGGCACTGCATACATATAAGCATAGTCGGGCATGGTCTGATGGAAGGCAGTATCGAATACTCCCACCTGTGGCAGACCTGGCATAAGTTCCTGCACGGCCTTCACACCCTTGAGGTTGGCAGGGTTATGAAGCGGTGCAAGGTCGTTGCACTCCTCAAACACCTTGAGCACCTCATCGTTGAGCACCACGCTCTTGTTGAACTTCTCACCACCGTGCACCATGCGGTGACCCACAGCGTCAATCTCCTTAAGGTCTTTGATTACGCCAATCTCTGGGTCGGTGAGCAAGCTGAATATGAACTTGACACCCTCTGTATGTTCAGGAATGTCGTGCATAATCTGGCGTTTGTCGCCATTAGCCAGTTTAACCTTGACGAAAGCGCCATCAAGACCCACTCTCTCTGCGCCTCCCGATGTCATCACCGTCTTGCTGTCCATATCATACAAAGCGTATTTGATTGAAGATGAACCGCAATTCAAAACGAGTATTTTCATTGTCTGAAAGTATTTATAAAGTTATAGAAAAAATGCATTTCACCTTTATATTACTATGCCCGTCATTATTTCTTTGCGTCCATAGCCTGGCATGCTGTGATGGCCACCATCTTGTAGATGTCGTCAACAGAGCAACCGCGGCTGAGGTCGTTGACAGGGCGTGCTATACCCTGGAGGATAGGACCGAGGGCTTCGGCATCGCCGAGACGCTGCACAAGTTTATATGCTATGTTACCCACTTCGAGGCATGGCACCACCAGCACGTTGGCCTTGCCGGCGATATCGCTGCCCGGAGCTTTCTTCTGTCCAACGGAAGGTACGAGGGCTGCATCAGCCTGCAGTTCACCATCCACTTTGAGTTCTGGGCAACGCTCATGAGCCAGGCGTGTGGCCTCCACCACCTTGTCTACCACCTCATGGCTTGCGCTACCCTTGGTAGAGAAGCTGAGCATGGCCACTCTCGGGTCTGCAAATCCAGCCACGCTCTTGGCGGTCTCGGCGGTACAAACGGCTATCTGTGCCAACTGGTCGGCATCGGGCATAGGAGTAACGGCCACGTCGCCGATTACCAGCACACCATCTTCGCCATACTGTGGCTGTTTGGTGATGAGGAGCATAGCACCGCTGACGCAAGAGATGCCAGGGGCACATTTGATAATCTGCAATGCAGGGCGCAGAGTGTCGCCCGTAGTGCTCAGAGCACCACTTATCTGTCCGTCAGCACCCTCGGTTTTAATGATCATGCAACCGAGATAGAGAGGGTTCTTGACCAGTTCGCGGGCCTTCTCGATGGTCATACCCTTCTTTTTGCGTAGCTCAGCCAGCAGTTGAGCATATTCCTCTGACTTGGGGTTATTCTCTGGGTCGATGAGTGTGGCCTTGTCGATATTCTTCAGTCCCCACTGTTCGGCAAGTTTGTGTATCTCGTCGATATTACCGATGAGGATAAGGTCAGCCACACCCTCTGCAAGCACTCTGTCTGCTGCTCTCAATGTGCGCTCCTCGGTGGCCTCGGGGAGTACGATGCGCTGTTTGTTGCTCTTAGCGCGTTCAATGATTTTCTGTACTAAATCCATGAGTTGATTTGTTTATATTAGTTGTTTTGCTATTTCTACTTTGCAAAAGTAAGAAAAATAATTGTAATGACAAAGAAACGGCCGTCACATTTTCAAGATATTCACACTCATGCATTGAAAAGGGCATCATCATGGGCGTATGGCCCCCTGTTCTGTCAGTATGCTCTCGAGTTTTTCGGCAGAGAGTCGCAACTTGAAATTGCCTTTTATTGCCACTGTGATGCCTCCTGTCTCTTCCGACACCACTATGGCTATGGCGTCGCACTCTTGCGAGATGCCCAATGCCGCTCGGTGTCTGAGTCCCAGTTCCTTGGGAATATTCTGCTCATGCGACACTGGCAGTATGCATCCTGCCGCTTTTATTCTCTTGTCGGCAATGACCATAGCTCCATCGTGCAGCGGCGAATTCTTGAAGAAGATATTTTCAATGAGTCGCTGATTGATATTGGCATCTATCTTGTCGCCCGTGTCGGCGATGGTGTCCAGGGGGTCTTCGCGTTCTATCACTATCAGTGCTCCCACCTTGCGTTTGCTCATGCTCAAGCACGCCAGCACTATGGGCATGATGGCGGCCTTGTCCACCTCCTCGTTGCTATCCTTATCGAAGGAGAAGAGTTTCACTATCGCCTTCATGCGCTGATGTGCACCCATGTTATATAGGAACTTGCGTATGTCTTCCTGGAAAATCACGATAAGGGCTATCACACCCACGCTCACCAGTTTGTCGAGGATGGCACCTAGCAGACGCATATCCAAGATCTGCGACACAAAGAGCCACACCACCACAAACATCATTATCCCGATGAAGACATTGAGCGATCGCGACTCCTTCATCAGCCTGTAGATGTAATACAACATCATCGCTACCAGAAAGATATCGATGATATCCTTGATTCCAAATTCAAACAGCATGCTATCTGGTCTTTTCAAATATCGTTATGCATTCCACAGCCTCTTTCACGTCGTGCACCCTAAGTATGGCGGCCCCCTTCTGCAGGGCTATGGTGTTTATTATTGTAGTGCCATTGAGCGACTCGTTGGGTGTATATCCAAAGAGTTTGAATATCATCGACTTGCGCGATACCCCCACCAGCACTGGCAGCCTCATCTCCTGCAACTTATCCATATCCTTGAGCAGCAGATAGTTGTCGTCGAGTGTCTTGCCAAATCCGAATCCTGGGTCGAGGATTATGTCTTTCACCCCAAGGTCGTGCAGCATCTCCACCTCCTGTGCAAAGGCTTTCATCATGGGGCAGATGGATGGTTTGACGCTCATCAGGATATAGGGCACCTGCAACTTGCCCATCATGGCAAACATCTCGGGTATGCCGTCGTGCGCCTCCAATGGCACGTTGGCGCGACCAGTTATTCCTCCCTCGCTCACGTCGTTGATGATGTCGACGCCAAACTCCTCCACGGCCATGCGTGCCACGTCGGGGCGGTAGGTATCCACACTGACTATAGCATCTGGCTGCTGTTGTCTCACTATGGTCAACCCGTGTCTGAGTCGCGCCATCTCTTCCTCCTGTGTCACCTCGGGTGCACCGGGACGAGTGGAGAAAGCCCCCACGTCAATGATGCTTCCGCCCTGTTCGATAATCTCGTTGGTGCGGCGTGCTATTTCGTTGTCGGTCTGCTTGCGGCTTCCGGCATAGAAGGAGTCGGGAGTTACATTGAGTATTCCCATCACCAGGGGATGGTCGAGCGACACGAGTTTGCCTCTAATATTGATAAGGCAGTCGTTGTTTGTCATCATCTGCTGCGCGTATTATTGATATGATACGGTGTATGTTTGTATATAGGCTACAAAAATACACAATAATTTTGTATCTCACAAGTAATTGCGCACGTTTTTTTTGCACATGAGAGGGTGCGCACATTATGACAAGAGGGTGTGCCAATATCTTGACACACCCTCTTGTATTATGACCCAAAGTCATACTACGGTCTTACTTTCCGTGATTCTCGTCAGAAACAGTAAGTTTTTTACGACCTTTGGCACGACGGGAAGCCAATACGCGGCGACCATTCTTTGTTGCCATTCTCTCACGGAAACCATGCTTGTTTACCCTTCTCCTGTTGTGGGGCTGGAATGTTCTTTTCATTGCTTTATTGTTGATTTATTGTTATTATTCTCACACTTTGGGGTGCAAAAGTACACATAAAATTCCGAACAACCAAGAAATATATCATTTTTAGCACTTTTTTTTATGCTTTTTTCAAGAAAAGCAGTACCTTTGCACCCGAAAAGAGAAAAAAAGGAATATTAAAGCATTAAATTTCAATACAAACAAAAGTATGATTAACTCACAAGACATCAAAAAAGGTACATGCATCCGCATGGACGGTAGCATCTGGGTGTGCATCGACTTCCAGCACAGAAAACCAGGCAAAGGCAACACTGTTATGAACACCAAACTGAAGAACGTGACCGACGGTCGCGTGCTTGACCGCACCTTCCAGGTTGGATTCAAACTCGAAGACGTGGTGATTGAGCATCGCCCTTATCAGTATCTGTATGAAGACCAGACAGGCCGCATCTTCATGAACCAGGAGACCTTTGAGCAGATACCTATCGCCAACGACCTCGTGATTGGTGTTGAGTATATGAAGGAAGGCGATGTGGTAGAAGTGGTTACCGACACCACCGATGGCACCATCCTCTACGCTGAAATGCCTGTGAAGACCAACCTCCGCGTTACCCACAGCGAGCCTGGTGTGAAGGGCGACACCGCTACCAACGCCACCAAGCCTGCCACTCTGGAGTCTGGTGTTGAGATTCGCGTGCCTCTGTTTATCAACGAGGGTGACCTCATCCAGGTTGACACTCGCGACGGCAGCTACCTCAACAGGGTAAAGGAGTAACATCTGGATTTTTAAATGTAAATTATTTATAAAAATTATGCAGCAGGATTGTGTGTTGTGAAACACTCTCCTGCTTTTTTGTTTCTATTCATGGCATTGAAATATTCAATAATCATACCTGTGTTCAACAGGCCAGACGAGGTAGACGAACTTCTTGCAAGCCTCGTCACGCAGTCGTTTACCGATTTTGAAGTGGTCATAGTGGAAGATGGTTCTTCCATCCCCTGCAAGGATGTGGCAGACAAATATGCCGACCGTCTGCAGTTGCAGTATCATAGCAAGCCCAACTCTGGTCCGGGCCAGAGTCGCAACTATGGTGCCGAGCGCTCCAAGGGTGAGTGGCTCATAGTGCTCGACTCAGATGTGGTGTTGCCCGAGGGTTATCTCATGGCCGTAGACAAGGCATTGGCTGAGCATCCCTGCGATGCCTTCGGCGGTCCTGACTGCGCCCATTCATCATTTACCGACACCCAGAAAGCCATCAGCTATTCCATGACCAGTTTCTTCACCACAGGCGGCATCAGAGGAGGTAAGAAGAAACTCGATAAGTTCTATCCCCGCTCATTCAATATGGGCATCCGCCGCGATGTATACATGGAGCTGCATGGTTTCTCAAAGATGCGCTTCGGCGAGGATATAGACTTCAGCATACGCATCATCAAGGGCGGCCATACCACACGACTCATACCCGAGGCATGGGTATGGCACAAGCGCCGCACCGACCTGCGCAAGTTCTTTAAGCAGGTATACAATAGTGGCATAGCGCGCATAAACCTCTACAAGCGCTATCCCGACTCGCTCAAACTCGTACATCTGCTACCTATGGTGTTTACGGTGGGAGTGATAAGCCTCATCCTCGTGTCGGCGGCAGGACGCATACTCATGCATTATGACGACCCACACCGCTGGTACTGGCTATGCGCCGCTCCGTGGCTGCCAATCCTTCTCTATTCGCTGCTCATCATCATAGACTCGGGCATTCACAACCGCAGTCTGAAGATAGGCTTCCTCTCGGTGGCAGCAGCATTCACGCAACTCATGGGCTATGGTTTCGGTTTCATAGAATCATGGTGGAAACGGTGCGTGAGAAGAAAAGGCGAATTTAATGCTTTTGAAGAGAATTTCTACGAATAGACATGATGACAAACGGAGATAAAAAGGGGTATGATGACCTCGACCAGCGCCTAAGCATCAAGGACATGAACCCCAGCGACCGCCCACGCGAACGTATGATGGAGCATGGGGCCGAAGGGATGACAAATGCCGAACTCCTCGCCATCCTCATTGGTTCGGGCAACAGCAAGGAGACGGCGGTGCAACTTATGCAGCGCATGCTCAACGACTGCGGCAACAATCTTAACTCACTGGGCAAGATGACATTGGAGCAACTGATGAGTTACAAGGGCGTGGGCGAGGCCAAGGCCATCACCATAATGGCGGCATGCGAACTGGGCAAGAGGCGGCAACTGGAAAAGGCCGAAGAGCGCGCCGAACTATCGTCTGCGCAGGCCATCCACGACATGATGCGCCCGATATTGCAGGATAAGGATGTGGAAGAGGCATGGGTATTGCTCATGAACCAGAAGTTTCGGCTCATCAAGCGTGTATGTATCTCTCGTGGTGGCATCAGCGAAACGGCTGTAGACATCAGGATAGTGATACGCGAAGCCCTGCTCTGCAATGCCACTATCATAGCATTTTGTCATAATCATCCCAGCGGCAGTCCACAGCCAAGCCGCGATGATCATAACCTAACGGAAAAACTGGCAGCAGCATGCAAGACCATGCGCATATTCTTCGCCGACCATGTAATCATTGCAGATAACTTATACTATTCATACCGCGAAGAAGGAAGGATATAATAAGAAGGAAGGATATAATAAGAGGTGCGGCGAATTGCCGCACCTCTTATTGTTTATTTCACGTATTCTGCGAAATCAGTGAGTTTCATGTCGCCCTTGCGAGCAAGTGTGTCGTGGAATGCGAATGCCGCAGATAGGCAGTGATGAGTCTGTCCACCCTTTGCAATCTTGAGATAATCCCACAAAAGTTGCTTATAGTCAGGATGCGCACAATTCTCAATAATACACTGTGCACGCTGCATAGGACTCTTTCCTCTGAGGTCTGCCACACCCTGCTCAGTCACGATAATGTTTACATCATGCTCAGTATGGTCATGGTGACTGACCATAGGCACGATGGAACTGATGAGTCCACCCTTGGCCACTGACGGACATGTGAAGATGCTGATATAAGCATTGCGCTCGAAGTCGCCCGAACCGCCAATACCATTCATCATCTTAGTGCCGCTGATATGTGTAGAGTTGGCATTGCCGTAGATGTCTACCTCAAGGGCTGTATTGATGGCTATCACACCCAATCGGCGGATAAGTTCCGGTGAGTTTGAAATCTCGCTCTGTCGCAGTGTGAGGTGCTGCTTGAAATAGTCTATATTGTCATACACTTTCTTGAGGCTCTCATTGGTAACGGTGAGGGAGCAAGCAGAAGCCTCTTTCACCCTACCCTCCAGCATCATGTTGACCACGGCATCCTGCAGCACTTCGGTGAAGATATTGAAGTCGGGCACGTTCTTGTCCTGGCTCAGTGCAGCGAGTATAGCATTTGCTGTGGTGCCCACACCACTCTGCAGTGGCAGAAACTCAGGTGGTATGATACCCCTGCGCATGTCGCTCATAAGGAATTCAGCCACGTTGCCGCCAATCTTGGTGGTCACAGGGTCCAGATCCTTGAAGGCACGTGCCTCGTCGGGGATATGACATTCTACCACACCTACAATCTTGCTGGCATCTATCTCCACGTATGGTTTTCCTATCCTGTCGTTAACTTTTACCAATGGAATAGCCTGACGGTAAGGAGGATCCTGCAACTCATACACGTCGTGCAGATATTTGGCACCCACGCTGTGGAAGGTGTTATGCTCGAGTATCACGTGCTTGGCCAGTCGTGCCGCTGTGGGACTGATACCGCCTGCCGATGTGAGGTAAGCCTTGCATGTGGTGTCGCCCTCTTCCATGTCGCAGACCTCGAGAATAGCCCAGTCTACCTGTCCCATAAACCCATATCTCAACTCCTGCGCCATCTGGCTGAGGTGTATGTCGTTGTAGGCAATCTCGCCCATATTGACATGCTTGCGGAAATCAGAATTGGTGGTATAGGGAGCACGATATCTGATGGCGTGCGCATTGGCCAGGTCGCCGTCGGTGCTCTGTCCTGTAGACGCACCTGTGAAGATACCTACCTGAAACTCCTCTCCAGCCTGATGCTTGGCCTCAGCTATAACAGCCAGTTCCTTGGTCACTGCCTTTGCCGCACCCGAAGGTGTGAATCCGCTGAGCGCAATGTTCTCTCCGTTTTTTATCAAGGCCGCAGCTTCTGCAGCCGTCAATCTTGTATAAGCCATAATAGTAATTTATTGTTTTGTTGGGGGGCACAGATGGCACCCGCTGTCAATTATTGTGCAAAGGTAACGCAAAAGAGCGAGATGACAAAGAAAAATCCGTATAATTATCTTTTTTATTTGAAAAAGGTAGTTATAACACGAAAAATTGCTACCTTTGTGCGCTGAAAACAAACTGTTATTATTATGGAAGAGAAAAACGAAACGATAGACCGTGTGGCCCTGGCCGAGCAACTGTTCGTGCAGGGTTACAACTGTTCGCAGGCTGTGGTGGCAGCCTTTGCCGACCTCTATGGCTACACTCGCGAGCAGGCTCTCATGCTTAGTGCAGGCATGGGTGGTGGCATAGGACGCATGCGAATGACCTGTGGCGCTGTGAGTGGCATGGCTATTCTTGCAGGCATGGCATGTGGGTCTACAGATGCCTCCGACCGCGACGGCAAGAGTAATAACTACAAGGTGGTGCAGGACCTCTGCAATGAGTTCAAGCAGCAGTATGGCTCTCTCATCTGTGCCGACCTGCTAAAGATAAAACGTGATGCACCCCTAACCCACATAGCATCGCCGCGCACCGAAGAGTATTACAAAACCCGCCCCTGCGTGGCTCAGGTGGTTACAGCAGCCCGGATCTTCGACCAGTGGCGCAAGCAGAATCAATCATAAACAAACAATATTATTATGAAAAACGAAGAGCAAATGAATGGCGGCAACTTGCCCGAAAACGCATTCCGCGAGTTGCAGCCCGGCGAGCAGTATGAACCGATGATGAACCCACACCATACCTACCCCGAGGTGAATGTCTGGTCGGTGGCATGGGGTGTGGTGATGGCCATGGTCTTTTCTGCTGCCGCCGCCTATCTCGGTCTAAAGGTAGGCCAGGTTTTTGAGGCTGCCATACCCATAGCCATCATAGCCGTGGGCGTGTCTACAGCAGCCAAGCGCAAAAGCGCATTGGGAGAGAACGTGATCATACAGAGCATAGGTGCATGCTCGGGTGCAGTGGTGGCAGGAGCTATCTTCACCCTGCCCGCCATCTATATCCTGCAGGCCAAATACCCTGAGATGAGCGCATCATTTATCAAGATCTTCATATCATCGCTGCTCGGAGGTGTTATCGGCATACTCTTTCTCATCCCCTTCCGAAAATATTTCGTTAGCGACATGCATGGCAAGTATCCCTTCCCAGAGGCCACTGCCACCACGCAGGTGCTGGTGAGCGGCAGCAAGGGAGGCAGCCAGGCGCGCCCCCTGCTGATAGCAGGACTGGTGGGCGGACTATATGATTTCATCGTGGCCACGTTTGGTTGGTGGAACGAGAATTTCACCTCACGTGTATGTCTCTGGGGCGAGCAGATTGCCGACAAGGCCAAACTCGTGTTTAAGGTGAACACAGGTGCGGCGGTGCTCGGACTCGGTTATATCGTAGGTCTCAAATATGCTTTTATCATCTGTCTCGGCTCGCTGGCCGTATGGTGGCTGATAGTGCCAGGCATGGCATTGCTCTTTGGCGACAGCCTGCTCAACACCTGGGATCCCACCATCACCAAGACCGTGGGTGAGATGAGCCCAGAAGAGATCTTCCGTTCTTACGGCAAAAGCATAGGCATAGGTGGCATTGCCATGGCTGGCATCATCGGCATCATCAAGTCGTGGGGTATCATCAAGAGTGCCATATCACTGGCTGCCAACGAGATGAAAGCAGGTGGCGACACCGACAAGAAACAGATACGCACAGCCTCCGACCTCTCCTTCCGATTTATTGCCATAGCCTCTGTGGTGACCATCATAGCCATCTTCCTCTTCTTCTGGTTTGGCCTCATGGATGGCAACCTACTCTTCGCCCTTGTGGCCATCGTACTTGTGGCAGTGATAGCCTTCCTGTTTACCACCGTGGCAGCCAATGCCATAGCCATTGTGGGCAGCAATCCCGTGTCGGGCATGACGCTGATGACCCTCATCCTCGCCTCTGTGGTGATGGTTGGCGTGGGTCTGAAGGGAACGAGTGGCATGGTGGCAGCCCTTATCATGGGTGGTGTGGTATGCACAGCCCTATCGATGGCGGGTGCGTTTATCACCGACCTAAAGATCGGTTATTGGTTGGGGTCTACTCCCCGCAAGCAGGAGCAGTGGAAATTCCTTGGCACCCTGGTGTCTGCCGCCACGGTAGGCGGTGTGATGATGCTGCTCAATGAAACCTACGGTTTTGCATCTGGTCAGCTCTCTGCCCCACAGGCCAATGCTATGGCAGCGGTCATAGACCCTCTAATGAATGGTATTGAGGCCCCATGGATCTTATATGCCATAGGAGCTGTGATAGCCATAGTGCTAACATTGCTCAAGGTGCCCGCACTGGCTTTCGCCCTTGGCATGTTTATCCCACTCGAACTCAACACCCCTTTGCTCGTAGGTGGTGCTATCAACTGGTTTGTCACCTCTCGCAGCAAGAATGCTGACATCAACAAAGAACGTGGTGAGAAAGGAAACCTCATTGCCTCTGGCTTCATTGCCGGTGGTGCTCTCATGGGAGTGATTAGTGCCCTCTTGCGCTTTGGCGGCATTAGCTTCGCCTACGACACCTGGTGGGCCAATCCAATGTCAGAGCTCTGCTCCCTCATTGCTTATATCCTCCTCATCCTATTCTTCATAAGAGCAACCAAGAAATAATTTCTGGCGGTGCGGTGGCTCACCGCACCGCCAAGTTTAAAACTCTAAATCCGTACCTTATCTCAAAATCGGGCACATTATCCTGACTTAGACTAAGCTAAACTGCTATTGGCATATAACCCAGTCGGCGATGGTGCGGCGCTCCGAATCGAAATTGATGCCTACCTTCACTATAGGCAAGCCGGAGAGGGCGAACTTTGAGGCATAGTATTTCCCGCTTCCTTACGCATTTCAACATAGTTGGGCAGAAGGCTTTCCATCAATCCCACGCGTATCTCGGTATTCGGAATGTCAAGGGTATAAAGACGTGAAGCCCTGTCGTAGTCCTTGATGGTCACATAACCGCTCTGATAAAGCAGTGGCGTGATGCTTGCCATATTTTCTGTCGGAGCATCAAAGTCTGAGGAGAGAACCTGCATTTGGCTGATATCCGACGGCACCACATTGAACTTTCGCAGCATCTCGATGAGATAGGTAGGGGTGCCCGACGAGAACCAGTAGTTGGTATAGTCACGGTCCTGGAAGGCATTGAGCAGACTGAAGGGATTGAATATGTCGGGCGATGGCCAGGTGAAATGATAACCGTCATACTGCCGTTTAAGACCCTCCACTGCACCTTCGCGCGTGGTCTGCTGAGCCTCAGCAAAATCGTCAAGATAGTCTGTCATGGCAGTGACCATCTCCTCTTCGGTGATGCCGCATACGCCGGCATAGTCTGGTCGCATGGATATGTTCTTCAGATTGTTGAGTTCGCTGAAGATGCTGAGCTGCGAGAACTTGGTGATGCCCGTGAGGAAGACAAAATGCAGATATGGGTCGCTGTCTTTCAAAGGAGAATAGAAATTGCGCATCACATTGCGCAGCACGGGCAATGTCTTGTCTTCATGCACCACATCAAGCAACGGAGCATCATATTCATCAATGAGAATGACCACCTTCTTGCCCGTCTTTTCATATATCGAAGTAATAAGGTTTCTTAATCTGACATTTGGATCTATGGAGTCGGAGGTTATGCCAAAACGCCTCTCGTTTTCTGCCAACATAAAGAGGAGATAGCGTTCCAACTGGTCTTTCTCCATGTGCTTGCCAGATGCCATGCTGAATCTCAGCACAGGATATTGCACCCATTCTTTCTCTACGGATTCTATGAAGAGGCCCTTGAACAAAGCCTTCCGTCCTTCAAAATAAGCATGAAGGGTGGACACAAGCAACGACTTGCCGAACCGCCTTGGGCGGCTAAGGAATATATACTTGCCGAGGTGTATCATATTCCAGATATACTCAGTCTTGTCTATATACAGCATGTCACCCTCGATGATGTTAGAGAATGTCTGTATGCCTACAGGCAAGCGCTTCAACTGCTTATGTTTCATACCAATTGTATTATATTTGATGCAAATGCAAATGCTTTTGCAAAGATACACTATTCCCATCATATCTCCAAACTTTACAGATGTTTTTTAGATATTCATCGTTTAAAATTAATGTCACGTCACACGAAAATTGCAAATGACTGACAATAAGGCGTTAAAAAAATTAGAAGTGTGACATTATTTCTGAAAATGGGCAAATTCAAAAAAATATTATTAACAATGACATAGAATTACAACAAGGGGGCTGGAAAAAGATTATCTTAATTCGAGGCAACTACCAATAATAGGGTACTTAAATAGCTGTTATAAGGGTACAAGAATAGTTGTTTTAAGGGTACAAAAATAGCTGTTGTAAGGGTACTATAACAACTGTTATAAGGATGCAAGAACAACTGTTATAATG
>JALFPC010000016.1 GCA_022782305.1 Prevotella sp.
CCCAAGGAGACATATACTGCCGACAATTATCAGCATGCCACCAACAATGGCTATGTCTGGTTGGGCAATGATATTGCCCGAAGCAATAATTACACCGCTTATCTCTGCTGGCAGGGCGAATGGAGAATGCCCACTAAACAAGAGGCAGAGGAACTGGGAAAGAAATGCACATGGACATGGACATCGGTGAATGGTATCAATGGGTATAAGGTGACGGGACCATCGGGCAAACATATCTTCCTGCCAGCAGCGGGACAGATGCGTGAGCAAAACCGAAACCAAGGAGCCACAGGATATTATTGGACCAGCACACAATCGGAGGAGTATAGTAGTGCGGCCTACCATCTGAATTTCACTGGCTATGACGGAAGATGGAGCGCCAATAGAGCTTATGGTTTCAGCGTCAGACCAGTGATGGACAAATAAACAGAGAACTACGTAAAGTAAAAAAAGGAGTGCTCTCACGAGAGCACTCCTTTTACTATATGTCTTATTGTGTTATTTTATATCCCAACCGATGGCACTGGCACCCAGCACTGCTGCGCTGGCACCTTCAAGTCCACTCACGAGAAATTGGGCCTTGCCCTTGAATATGTTGAGCACATGGGCGTCGTATGCCTTTTTGATAGGCTCCATGATGAGGTCGCCGGCCTTTACAAGTCCACCGAAGAAGATAAAAGCCTCGGGACTGGAGAATGCGGTAAAGTCAGCACAAGCCTCACCCAGCATCTTGCCCGTAAACTCAAAGATCTCGTTGGCTATCTTGTCTCCCTTGCCAGCGGCAATGCTCACGTCGAGAGAGGTGATTTCCTCAGACTTGATGTCGCGGAGCAAAGATGGTTCGCTGGTCTTGGCCAAAATCTCGCGTGCAGTGCGAGCAACACCTGTGGCAGAGCAGTAAGCCTCAAGGCAACCCTTGCGTCCGCATCCGCACTGACGACCATCTTCGCCTCTAACCATGGTCACATGACCCAGCTCGCCAGCAAAGCCATCGCTGCCATATACCAGTTCGCCATTGACAACAATACCTGAGCCCACGCCAGTGCCGAGAGTAATCACGATGAAGTTCTTCATGCCTCGGGCCACACCATATGCCATCTCGCCGATAGCGGCGGCATTGGCATCGTTGGTCATAGCTACGGGAATGCCCAGACTCTGGCTGAGCATGTCGGCCAGTGGCACTACACCCTTGCCCCAAACAAGGTTGGGGGCATGCTCTATGGTGCCTTTATAATAATTGGCATTAGGGGCGCCAATGCCCATGGCTTTTATCTTTTCTATGCCACCCACCTGGTCTATGATGATATGGAGGGCATCAACACAAGCGTTGACATAATCCTCTACATTGTCGTATGCCTGTGTCTTTATGGCTGTTGTGGCCTTGATGTCGCCGCGGCTGTCAACGATTCCAAACACGGAATTGGTTCCTCCGAGATCGAGACCAATAACGTATGGCTTCAATACTGTTTGAGCATTCATAACTATTTATTATGTGGTTTTTAATTATTGATATTAATATTTTGCAGACAAAGTTATGAAAAAAATGCGATACGCCAAAGATTTATTGCCAAAAACTTGTATATTTCATATAATTTTAGCAACTTTGCAGACGTTATGCCTTTTCCGTTACATATAAACGTTGTGGACCTGATGTTCAAGGGTATGCTCATCGGTCTGCTTGCATCGGCGCCCATGGGTCCCGTAGGCATACTCTGTGTGCAGCGCACTCTGAACAAAGGGCGATGGTATGGTTTTATTACGGGAGTGGGAGCGGCAGTGAGTGATATCATATATGCTGCAGTGGCAGGATTTGGTATGAGTTTTGTCATGGACCTGCTCAATGACCAGCAAACCAAGTTCTATCTGCAGATAGTGGGCAGTGTATTGCTGCTCATCTTCGGCGTCTATACATACCGTAGTAATCCAACCAAGAACATGCGTCTCTCGGGCAAGAATCGTGGCTCGCTGTGGCACAATGGAATAACAGCATTCTTTGTGACATTCTCAAACCCACTCATCATCTTCCTCTTTTTAGGCTTGTTTGCGCAGTTGGCATTTGTCATTCCCGACCATCCCTTTGAGATGTGCATAGGCTTTTTGAGCATAGTGGCAGGAGCTCTGTTGTGGTGGTTTGGGCTCACTTGGTTTATAGACAAACTTAGGGGCATATTTGATGATAATGGCATCAAACTCATCAATCAGGTGATAGGAGTGCTGGTGATGGTGTTTTCGATAGTGTACGTGTTTGGCACGGTCACCAATCTCTACCGCTTCTTCTGAACGGCAACATAGATAATTTTTAGGATACAATGTTTATAGCAAACGAATTACGCAAAAAGAGCATAGCCGAATATCTGCTCTATATGTGGCAGGTGGAAGACACCATAAGGGCTTTTGGCTGCCAGTTGGGCCGTATACGACGCGAGTATATTGCCCATTTCGATTATAGCGACGAACAAAAAGATGAAGAGACCGACTGGTTTGGAAATCTCATACGCATGATGAATGAGGAAGGCAAGCGAGAGAGCGGTCATCTGCAGATTAATATGGTAACACTGCAACTCTTAGAGGAATTGCACCAGCAGTTGCTCTCGAGCAGCAAATACCCTTTCTACACAAGCGAGTATTACAAGGTGCTGCCATTCATAGTGGAACTGAGAAACAAGGGAGCTAACAAGGATGAGCATGAAATAGAAACATGCCTCAACTCACTTTATGGCGTGATGATGCTCAGACTGAAAAAGGCTACTATCAGTCCAGACACCGAGCATGCCGTGAAAGAAATATCAACACTGATAGGCATGCTCAGCGATTATTATCATAAAGACAAGGAAGAACCTCTGGAGTTCTGACAGAAACACATCTGATAACCCCCAAACATATAATAATATGAATATACTTATCACAGGATGTAACGGACAACTTGGCAACGAGATTAAACTACTGCAATCGCAGCATGCCGACTGGACTTTCTATAATACAGACGTGAACGAATTGGACATCACAGACCAGCAGGCGGTGGAGTCATACATAGAAACGCACAGCATAGACGGAGTGGTGAACTGCGCTGCTTATACTGCCGTGGATAAGGCTGAAGACAACAAGGAACTGTGCACTTCGCTCAATACCGTGGCACCCGCTTATCTTGCTGCTGCCGTGGACAAAAGGGGCGGATGGATGGTTCAGGTGTCTACCGACTATGTTTTTAACGGCAAGCATTACACACCATACGTGGAAACAGATACACCATCGCCCGATAGCGTGTATGGCAGTACCAAACTGGCAGGCGAACTCGGCGTGAGCAAGTTCTGCAAGAATAGTATGATAATACGCACAGCATGGCTCTACAGCACATTTGGCAACAACTTTGTGAAAACAATGATCAAACTGGGCAAGACCAAAGAGCAGATAGGAGTGATTGCAGACCAAATAGGTACTCCCACATATGCACGCGACCTGGCCGTGGCCATCATGACAGCCATAGAGAAAGGAATAAAACCAGGCGTTTACCATTTCTCAAATGAGGGAGTGATAAGTTGGTATGACTTTACCAAGGCTATACACCGCATTGCCGGCATCACCACATGCCGCGTGAAACCACTGCATACATGCGAATATCCCACTGCGGCCAACAGACCAGCATATAGCGTGCTCGACAAGACAAAATTTAAAGCTGCATACGATGTGGAAATTCCATACTGGGAAGAGTCGCTAAAGGAATGTATAGACAAACTCGATATAGACGCAATAGTATAAGAAAACCATAACAACAGTATTATCAGCCCTATACCTATATCATATACAGGATAAAACAATGAACAAGGAAATAGAAAGAAGACGCACTTTTGCCATTATCTCACATCCCGATGCGGGTAAGACCACGCTGACAGAGAAATTCCTGCTCTTCGGCGGACAGATACAGGTGGCAGGAGCAGTAAAAAGCAACAAGATAAGAAAAACAGCCACATCAGACTGGATGGAGATAGAGAAGCAGAGAGGTATCTCTGTGTCTACATCTGTGATGGAGTTTGACTATGAGGGATATAAGGTCAACATCCTCGACACACCAGGACACCAGGATTTTGCCGAAGACACATTCCGCACACTCACAGCCGTTGACTCGGCCATCATAGTGGTGGATGGTGCTAAGGGTGTGGAAACGCAGACTCGCAAACTCATGACCGTTTGCCGAATGCGAAACACTCCTGTGATCATCTTTATCAACAAAATGGACCGTGAGGGACGAGACCCTTTTGATCTGCTCGACGAACTGGAGCAGGAACTGGAAATAAAGGTAAGACCACTGAGCTGGCCTATCAACCAGGGTGCCCGCTTCAAGGGAGTATACAACATATATGAAAACAAACTCGACCTCTTCACGCCCGATAAGCAGAGGGTGACAGAGAAAGTGGAAGTGGACATCAACAGCAATGAGCTTGACCAAAGGGTGGGGGAGGCAGACGCTGCCAAACTAAGGGAAGACCTCGAACTGGTGGATGGTGTATATCCCGAATTTAATGTGGAGGATTACCGTAGCGCACAGGTGGCACCAGTATTTTTCGGTTCGGCGCTCAATAATTTCGGTGTGCAGGAGTTGCTCAACTGTTTCGTGGAAATAGCCCCCAGCCCCAAGCAGACCAAGGCCGAAGAGAGGATGGTGGACCCCGAGGAACCCAAGTTTACTGGGTTCATATTCAAGATAACAGCAAATATAGACCCCAACCATAGGTCGTGTATTGCATTCTGTAAGGTGTGCAGCGGCAAGTTTGTGAGAAACCAGCCATATCTGCATGTCAGACAGGGCAAGACTTTGAGGTTCTCGTCGCCAACTCAGTTTATGGCGCAACGCAAGAGCACCATCGACGAGGCATATCCTGGCGACATAGTGGGACTGCCCGACAATGGCATATTCAAGATTGGCGACACTCTGACCGAAGGTGAGCAACTCCATTTCCGCGGGCTGCCGAGTTTCTCTCCTGAGATGTTTAAGTATATAGAGAATGCAGACCCGATGAAAGCCAAGCAGTTGCAGAAAGGTATTGACCAACTCATGGACGAGGGAGTGGCCCAGCTCTTCGTAAACCAGTTTAATGGTCGCAAGATCATAGGCACAGTGGGACAACTCCAGTTTGAGGTGATACAATATCGTCTGGAGAATGAATACAACGCCAAATGCCGCTGGGAACCCGTGCATCTCTATAAGGCATGCTGGATTGAGAGCGACGACGAGACCGAACTTCAGAACTTCAAGAAACGAAAATACCAGTATATGGCCAAGGACAAGGAGGGACGCGATGTGTTTCTTGCCGACAGCGGTTATGTGCTGAGCATGGCGCAAGAGGACTTCAAGCATATCAAGTTTCACTTTACCAGCGAATTCTGAATATAAACAAATTGGCGGATGAAAGCCATTCGTCACCATAAACAATAGAAATGACAATAGAACAGGATATCAAGAATGCGGTAGAAACCATGCGCAAGGGTGGCGTCATTCTCTATCCCACAGATACGGTGTGGGGAATAGGTTGCGATGCTACTAATGCAGATGCCGTGGCAAGAGTTTATGAAATCAAAAAACGCAGCGATAGCAAAGCTCTCATCTGTCTTGTGGACAGCGATGGTCGACTACAACGATATGTGAGGCAAGTGCCCGATGTGGCATGGCAACTGCTCGACTGCGCTGATGAACCATTGACCATAATCCTCGACGGGGCAGTAAACTTGGCGCCCAACCTCATAGCAGAGGATGGCAGCGTGGCCATGAGGATAACACACGAACCTTTCTCAAAGGAACTGTGCTACAGATTCCAGAAGGCCGTAGTGTCTACATCCGCCAATATCTCAGGCATGCCTACAGCGCAAAACTACAGGGATATAGACCCCGAAATCATTGATGCTGTAGATTATGTGTGCTTTGCGCGCAGACAGGAGCATAAGCCGCACAAACCATCGAAGATAGTGAAACTGGGCATTGATGGTGAGGTAAAAATCATTCGCTGACAAATTATTTATGACTACAGAAACAGCAGAAACAACCTATTTTGAAAGGTTTCTGTCATGGCGGCAGGAGCACATGAGCGAGAGGATGTTTATACTCATCCTCGCATTCCTCGTGGGGTTTTTCGCCGCTGTCGCTGCTTTTATTTTACATAACCTCATTGCCCAGATAGGAATCATTCTCACCAGTTCTTTCAATAAGATGGGGGCCAACTGGCTCTATCTCGTGTATCCCGTGATAGGAATATTTCTCACATCGCTCTTCGTGCGATATGTGGTGAAAGACAATATCAGTCATGGCATCACTCGAATCCTCTATGCCATAAGCAGCAAGAAAAGTAGGTTGAGAGGACACAACTGCTGGTCGTCGGTGGTGGCATCGGCCATCACCATCGGTTTCGGTGGCTCCGTAGGAGCAGAGGCGCCCATAGTGCTGACAGGTAGCGCCATAGGATCCAATCTCGGACAACTCTTCAAAATGGACAACAAGACGCTCATGCTGCTTGTAGGATGTGGTGCCGCAGGAGCCATTGCTGGTATCTTCAAGGCACCCATAGCAGGATTGGTGTTTACCCTTGAGGTGCTAATGATAGATCTGACCATGGCATCGCTGTTGCCCATACTGATATCATGCGTAACCGCCACCTGCTTCACCTATATCTTCAGTGGTTCCACATCGCTCTTCACCTTCCATCTCGACAGCGATTGGACCGTGATGAGGGCACCGGCAAACATTCTGCTGGGTATAGCCTGCGGCCTGGTGAGCCTCTATTTTATACGCACCATGTCGGCATGCGAAAACGTGTTTGAGAAATTCCGCGACAAACCATACGTCAAACTGCTCATAGGCGGACTGACACTCAGCCTGCTCATCTTCCTCTTTCCATCGCTCTTCGGAGAAGGATACAAGTCGATAAATCTGCTGCTCAACGGACAGTCGCAGACAGACTGGAACGGCATTCTAAATAATTCATTGTTTGCTGGCAAGGGTGACATGCTCATACTCTATGTGTCGCTGGTTATGCTTACCAAGGTGGTGGCTACATCAGCCACCAATGGCGGTGGCGGTTGCGGTGGAACTTTTGCACCAAGCCTCTTCATAGGATGCTTCTGTGGATTCCTCTTTTCAAGACTTTGGAATATGTATGGTCTCGGGGTATACCTGCCCGAGAAGAATTTCGCTCTGTTGGGCATGGCTGGAGTGATGTCGGCAGTGATGCATGCTCCTCTCACGGGCATATTCCTGATAGCGGAGATAACGGGAGGCTATGACCTTTTCATGCCGTTGATGATAGTGAGCGTGAGTGCTTATCTTACCATCATACTCTTTGAACCACACAGCGTTTATGGCATGCGACTGGCCAAGCAGGGTAAACTCATAACCCATCATACCGACAATGCCATATTAACACTCATGAGCCTTGACAGCGTGATTGAGAAAAACTATATGGCGGTGCAACCCGACATGGAACTCGGACAGATCATCAATAAGGTTAGCCGCAGCCATAACATGATATTGCCAGTGCTCGATCCTGCAGGCAACTTGCTCGGCGAGATTGAACTGACCAAGATACGTCATGTGATGTTCAGAACAGAACTATATCATCATTTCAAGGCTCACCAACTCATGAGCCAGCCTGCAGCCACTCTCATAGACAACGAACCTATGGCAGACGTGATGAAAGCATTTGATGATACACATGCCGACTGGCTACCAGTGCTCGACAGCGACCACCACCTCAAAGGCTACATCTCGCGACAGAGAATGTTTAGCATGTATCGCAAGATGGTGGCAGACCTCAGCGAGGAATAAGATTATACATTATTAAATATATTGCCATTCATGCTAAAGAAAGAAGACCTAAAGATAGTTTTTATGGGTACGCCAGAGTTTGCCGTGGCATCTCTCGACGCACTCGTTTCAAATGGTTATAATGTGGTGGGTGTGGTAACACAGCCAGACAAACCAGTAGGGCGCCATGGTAGCGTGCTACAGGCTCCTCCAATCAAGACATATGCTATTGAGCATGATATCCCCGTGATGCAGCCCGAAAGGCTTAAGGATGATGGTTTCGTGGCAACCCTTGAGGCTCTTGGGGCTAACCTTTTTGTGGTGGTGGCATTTAGAATGCTGCCCGAGATGGTGTGGAGCATGCCCAAATACGGCACTTTCAATGTACACGCCGCATTGCTGCCACAATACCGCGGCGCAGCACCAATCAACTGGGCTATCATAAACGGCGAGAAGGAAACAGGAGTAACCACGTTCTTCCTCGACAAGGATATAGACACGGGCAGGGTGATCATGCAAAAGAAATATGCCATCGGCGACGAGGAGAATGTGGAGAGCGTTTATAATGCGCTGATGAAACTGGGTGCAGAGATATGTGTGGAGACAGTAAACGAGATTATCATAAGCAATGGCAAACCAGAATCGATGCCGCAGAGTGAAATGGAAGCCAATATTCCCACTCTCCATCATGCACCTAAACTGTTTAAGGATAACTGCCGCATCTCATGGCAGTGGCAAGCCAAGTATGTGCACGACTTCATACGCGGACTCAGTCCCGTGCCAGGCGCATGGACCGTACTTGTGACTCCCGACAACAAGGAGACAGTGCTCAAGATATATGACTCGCGACTGGCTGCCGATGCAGATATAGACATGCCATCGGGCACAATGGTCAGACAAGGAAAACGACTATTGGTGGTGGCAGCCCAAGGACAGGCTATCGAAATACTCTCGCTCCAGTTGGCTGGAAAGAAACGTATGGACGCCGTAAACTTCCTAAATGGAATGAAAAACGTGGAGGATTGCACTTTGGCATAAAAAATATTGATATAGGTATAATAAAATGGCAATTATTCCGTTTCTATAATAAAGAAACAAAAATATATTGTTGTTAGCCTATGAAAATATTTACTCAAGAACAGATGCTGCCAAGCGAAAAGACTCTGAATTTTATCAAACAGATAGCCTATACCTATCGATCTGTCAAACTCAAAGATGGTACAAGGGCAACTGTGTGTTTAAACTAACAGATTGATTATGACATTAGTATCTCCATCTCTGCTCGCAGCAGATTTTTTGCATCTCGACAGGGATATAGCAATGATTAATGAGAGTGAGGCTGACTGGCTCCATCTCGACGTTATGGACGGTGTCTATGTGCCCAATATTTCCTTTGGGTTTCCCGTCATCAATGCAGTGGCTAAGGTGTGCCGCAAACCATTGGATGTGCATCTCATGATAGTAAACCCTGAGAGGTATATCAAACAGGTGGCTGATACCGGGGCTATGATGATGAATGTGCATTATGAAGCATGTACCCATATCAACCGCACCATACACGAGATTCATGAGGCTGGCATGCGCGCCGGCGTTACCTTGAATCCTGGCACTCCCGTGTCTATGCTAGAAGAAGTGATAGACGATATTGATATGGTGCTGCTCATGAGTGTCAATCCTGGCTTTGGCGGACAGGCATTCATCGAAAACACTATTGATAAGGTGAAACGACTGCGCAAGATGATAGACCAGACGGAGCGCAAGGTGCTGATAGAAGTGGATGGCGGTGTGCAGCAAAATACGGCCCCTCGGCTTGTTGAGGCTGGCGTAGATGTGCTCGTGAGTGGCAGTTATGTCTTCAAGGCAGCCGATCCCAAACAGGTAATAGCAAATTTGCGGAGGTTGTAGGGTATTGCATTCTTACCTCTCGCATTCTCACCTCTCGCACAATTCCAGACAGAGGTCGTGATCCTTGATCATCCTGCGCATGTTGAGAATAGCATAGCGGAAGCGGCCCAGTGCTGTGTTGATGCTGATGCCAAGTGTTTCGGCTATCTCCCTAAACGGCATGTTCTGGTAATAGCGCATTACCACCATCTCGCGCTGATTGAAGGGCAGATAGTCCATAAGGCGTCTCACATCTTCTAATACCTGCTCGTTGACGAGTTCCTGCTCGCGGTTGAACTCAAAATGGCTATCGTCGGCAAGACGATAAAAACTCCTTGTGTCTTCAGACTCTAGCACAATATTGTTGTCATTCGAGCGAAACCAATCCATGATGAGGTTGTGGGCCATGCGTGTCACCCACCAGTAGAACTTGCCGGTGTTTGTATAGTAGCCATCCTGTATCTTGACTATTATCTTGACAATGGTGTCTTGGAATATATCCTCAGCCTTCTCTTCATCGTTGACTAAATAGAGGATGTATTTAAATAACTTGCCTTGGATACGCTCCAATAGCACATCAAAAGCACGATTATCGCCAGACGCATAGAGTAATGCCAACGCTTCGTCGGTCATCGCTTCGTAATTCTTCATATCGTATGTCTTTTTTTGTTATGAAGTAGAGTCTGTTCGATAGGCAATAACTTGGTTTAAAATATTGTTGTTTATATATTTTGACGTTGCAAAAGTATACAATTTATCTGAAATAACCAATTTTATTTCGTAAAAATTCCATTATTTGCGTTTTTTTTGTATATTTGCGGTGAATTAATATAAGTAATGTGCTATAGACTATGATTGAATTGTTTGTACCTGGGCGTCTGTGCCTATTTGGTGAGCATACAGACTGGGCTGGAAGATATCGCACTATGAATGCCGATATCGAGCCTGGTATGGCCATTGTTACAGGCATAGAACAGGGTATTTATGCTGAGATTGAAAAGTCGATGATCTTTGAGATGACTTGTGAGGCGGAGGGACTTGATACTTTGTGGAATGATTTCTCATGCCGCATGACAGACAGTGAACTCAAGTCGGTGGCTAAGTCGGGTTCCTTTTTCAGTTATTGTGCAGGTGTCGCCTCATATATGCTCGAATGGTATAAAGTGGGCGGTCTGCGTATCAATATCAAGAAGATGACGCTACCCATAAAGAGTGGTTTGTCGAGTAGTGCAGCCATCTGTGTACTGGTGGCCAGGGCCTTCAATATCCTCTACCATCTCAATCTAAATACCATGGGCGAGATGAATATCGCCTATCTGGGTGAACTGCGCACTCAATCGCGCTGCGGACGTCTTGACCAGGTTTGCGCTTTTGGAGTGCGTCCAAACGTGATGGTCTTTGATGGTGATGAGATTTCTGTCAAACCAATGTCTGTAAAGGTGCCGCTACATTATGTTTTTGCAGACCTCTGCTCGCATAAGGATACCATTACCATACTCCGCGACCTCAACAAGGCATACCCCTTTGCATCCAATGAAAAGGAGCAGGCTGAGCACGACTTCCTTGGTAAAGACAATCTTAAGATGATTGACCAGGCTGTGCGATATATGGCAGAAGGCAAAGTGGAGGAGCTTGGGCAGTTGATGACCTATTATGAGGAGCAGTTTGACAGTTGCATGAACCCCATCTCTGAGGCTCTCAAAGCCCCTGTGCTTAAGAGTGTGCTCAGTGATGAGAATATCAAACCGCTCGTTTATGGCGGAAAGGGTGTGGGGTCGCATGGTGACGGCTCTGTGCAGTTTCTTGCAAAAGGTCAGGAGGAGCAAGACAAACTCGCCGACTACCTTAACAGCATAGGATGTAAGGCACACAAACTCACTATTAGTCCTGCGCATATTGTCAGAAAAGCAATCATACCCGTGGCTGGTTTTGGCACACGTCTCTATCCTGCCACTAAGGGAGTGCGCAAAGAGTTCTTTCCAATACCTTGCCCAGATGGCACCGTGAAACCAGTCATTCTCATTCTTATTGAAGAACTGGTGAAGAGCGGCATTGAGGAGATATGCATAGTGTTGGGCAACAAGCAGGAGCGTCAGGCTTATGCTGACTATTTTGAACGGATGTTGCCAGATGAACACCTCTCAAAACTGACTAAGAACAACCGCAATTTCGAAAAGCATATTCTCAGCATGGGCAAAAAACTAACCTATGTCTATCAGACAGAGAAGCGCGGTTTTGGCCATGCCGTCTATCAGGCTGCCGATTTCGCGGGTGAAGAACCTGTACTACTCATGCTCGGCGACACCATTTACAAGTCGATGAGTAATAAACCATGCGCACTGCAGATGATTGAGGCGTTTGAGAAATATAACAAGTTGATGGTTGGCATCCATCCCATTCCCGTGGATGAAGTATCGCGCTACGGCGTAATGAGCGGAGTATGGGAAGATAGGGATTTCATGGTGATGAAGGTGGAAACCATCAAAGAGAAACCCAGCAGAAGTTTTGCCGAAGATTATCTCGGCGTTGGTGACCAGAATGGCATTGGATATTATTCGGTGTTTGGCCAATATGTGCTTACTCACGAGGTCTTCGCCCAGTTGGCTGATGATATTAAGGCTGCTGACCAGTGTGGAAGTACGGCAGAGATAGAACTCACCGCCGCCCTCGAGAAGGTTAGGCAGCGCCACGGCATGATTGGCTATAAAGTGAAAGGCCAGATGTTTGACATGGGAAATCCGGTGTCTCTGCGAAACACAATCATTGGATATTCAGAATGATAGACTGAACCTATAATACTAAAGGTGGGTTCTATAAATTCCCACGACAAACTAATTTATAGAACTCACCTAAAAGGAAAAAGAAATGGCGGCATTAGAATTGCCACCATTTCTTTTTCTTTTCTTCATGTTGCTGATGATCGTTTCTAATAGCATTTGATTCCGCTTCCATAAGGAGATCGTTCCATGTCTCCTTATTCTTGATCATGCGGTATATCTCACCCCAGTCCGGCAGTCCGCCAATATTGCGGTCGTCAATAAACATGTCGGCCTTGAGTTTGCGGCTGTAGTGTGGACTGGTCTTAGGATCCTCTTCAGGAAAATCCCTGTTGACAGCCCAGAACTCCACTCCACGCTCACGGCACCATTCCACGGCCTCATCCAATAGATGACCCTCTCTAACACTCCAGAGTATCAACCTGTGGTGGTCGTTGATGAGCATCTTGAGGGTCTCTATGGCAAAGGGTATCTCCCTGCCAATCTTCGGATATTCATGGGTGACGATGGTGCCGTCAAAGTCTACTGCTATTATCATCTTGATAATGGTTTTATAGATGTAACATTACTGTTTGATGGAGTTGTCGTTGGGGTTGCTGTAGTGGCTTGATGAATACGAACCATAGGTGCTATAGTTGTTGTATCCCATATACTTGCCGTATTTGCCATACTTGCCATAGCCGTAATAGTAACCGTATTTCTTCTTTGTCATGTCTATACCATTGATTACCACGCACATATTGTTAAGCTGATTACTCTTGGCCAGATTGTTGAATTGCTCGAATGCTGACTTTGGAGTATAATCAGCACGGCAAACAACCACCGTAACGTCGGCATGCAAGCCAATCTGCAGGGTATCGGAAACGAGTCCTACAGGAGCGGTATCCATGATGATGATATCGTATGCAGAACGCAGATACTCCACCAACTGCTTCATGTTGCCATTGGCCAGCAGTTCGGTTGGGTTTGGTGGTACTGGTCCAGCCAGCATGATATCGAGATTATCGTTTACTGTCGATGACATAATGTTCGCATTGATGTCGGCCTCGGTGAGTTTGCTGAGGGTGAGCAGCGAGGTTACACCCATCTTGCGGTCACGCAGTCCGAAGAGACGTCCCAATGCCGGCTTGCGGATGTCTAGACCCATGAGTATCACCTTCTTGCCGAGCAGTGCGTAGCTCACGGCCAGGTTGGCAGCATTGAAAGTCTTACCCTCTCCAGAGGTTGACGAGGTGATCATGATAACTTTTTGACCTTCTTTGAGCATAAACTGTATATTGGTACGCATGCTTCTGAATATCTCGTCCATCTGGTTATTCTGATTCTCTTTCACCACTATTCCGCCAGTGGTCTTGCTGCTCTCGTTGGCTATGGCCACATCAGCGATGATTGGCAGCGAAGTGAGTTTCTCTACATCCTCATGAGCCTCTATCTTGTATCTCAGCAACTGGATTATGTAGAGGAAGAGTAGTGGCAGTGCAAATCCGATGGCCAGTGAGATAAGTAGCACGATAGAGAATTTCGGGCTCACCTTACCCATGAAAATGGGTTCATCGATGAGCTTTCCCTTGTCGGCAGTTGCGGCCAGCGATATTGAGTTCTCCTCGCGCTTTTGCAGGAGCATGAGGTAGAGCCCCGATTTCACTTCCTGCTGTCTGCCTATCTGTGTCAGCATACGCTCCTGTTCAGGAGTGTTGGCCACCTTGTTCTGATAGAGCGAATACTGGGCCTCTACGCCTTGTAGCATGATATCTGCAGTTTTGCGTGCTTGGTCGAGTGCCACTCTGATGCTCTGGTCCAGTTCGTCGAGTGTGGCAGTATAGTTCTGTACCTGTGGTGATAGTTCCGATGCGCTTCTAAGCAGTCTGTTGCGCTCCAGCACACCCTTGTTATAGGTATTGATGAGCGATGTGGATGCGTTGTCTTCTAGTCCGATATTTGAAGGGATGATCTGATATTTGTTGTTTGGATCCTTCACATATTCACGCAGGTAGTCGAGCAGCATGATCTGCGATTTTGCCTCCGACAGTTTGGTTGAATACTGGCTAGTTTGTGCCAGAGTCTCGGTAGCATCGAGTTTGAGGTTCGTTAGATTATTGTTTTTCTTGTATCTCTCCAGTTCACCCTCAGTCAGTCCCAGTTCAGCGTTGATCTTCTCCAGTCGTCCGTTGATGAACTCCTCTGTCTTCACGGCAATCTCGTTTTTGTCGAGGTTTGCTTGTCTGTTATAGCACACTGCCAATTGGCGCAGATAGTCGTCGGCGCGTTTCCAATTGTTGTCTCTGAGTGTTATAAGCGCTATTGATGTGGTCTTCGAAGTAGGTTCGATAGTAGCGTTGGCCACATAGGTTGCAGCCTTTATGGAGGGTGGAATGATGGAAACAAACAATTTGCGTCCGCTGTTTATCCTGGCCATTATCTTTTTGTTTTCGTATGTAGGTGTGGCTTTGGTCAGCGTGATTGTGCCAGTTGGAATGGCAAACGAAGCAGGCAGTTTGTTGAAACTCTTCTCTATTTTCACCTCTTCTTTCTCTTCGTTATAATATTTGCATTTCACAAGATATTTGCCGTCTTTAAGTTCTATCTCCATCTCTATGGGAGTACCTTCCTCATCAATCTTGTCGAGACCCATCGAGTTGATATCCACATTGATAGGCTGGTTATTATACAGTAATCTCTTGACGAAACGCCCCTCAATCTCATATTCGGTATAGAGTTTAAGGTCCTTGACAGCCTCTTTTGCCAATATACGGCTATGCAGGATTTCTACCTCATTGTCAATACCATTTGAATTTGATATGAAACCGAGATCCTGCATGTTGGCGAGCATCTGTCCAGACGAACTTCTTCTCTTGTTGCTCTCATCCTTGACCAGCATTTTTGCCGACACCTGGTATATAGGTTTCTTGTATTTGAGGTATATCACAGCTCCACATAAGAAAATAAACATGGAAACTGCAAACCAGTGCCAGTTGAGTATAAAGAGTTTGAGGATTGTTCGGAAATCAAAGGAATTCTCTTCTTCCATATTACCCTGATACTCAGAGTTTTCAGTCTGTTCTATTTTATGTTTTATGTCCATATGTTGTAATGTTGCTTTTAGTATTTGTCTTATTATGATTTAATACAGTACATATATAAGGTGTAGCATTAGAGGTTAAGCAGATATTGTCCGTATGCGTTTTTGGTCATTGGCTGAGCCAGTTTGTGTAGTTGCTCTTTTGTTATCCAACCCTTTTTGTATGCTATCTCTTCGAGGCATGCCACCTTGAGTCCCTGGCGCTTTTCTATCACCTCGATGAATGTGCTGGCTTCACTCAAGCTGTCATGAGTGCCTGTGTCTAACCATGCAAATCCACGTTGCAGTGTCTGCACCTTCAGTGTCTGCTGACCCAAATAATGCTGGTTTACTGTGGTTATCTCCAGTTCGCCCCTTGCACTTGGTTTAATATTCTTGGCCACTTCAACCACTGAGTTAGGGTAGAAGTATAGTCCCACCACGGCATAGTTGCTCTTGGGGTGCTCAGGTTTCTCCTCTATGCTAAGGCAGTTTCCCTGATCATCAAATTCTGCTACGCCATAGCGCTCGGGATCGTTGACATAATATCCGAATACGGTGGCCAGACCATGCTTTTCTGCATTCTCCACACTCTGTTTAAGCAGTGCTGAGAATCCTCCGCCATAGAAGATATTGTCGCCCAGTACTAGACAGACGCTGTCGGAACCAATAAACTGTTCGCCAATTATGAATGCCTGTGCCAAACCATCAGGAGATGGTTGCTCGGCATATTCAAAAGACATTCCCAATTCTTTGCCGTCTCCGAGCAGACGCTTGAATGCCGGCAGATCATGTGGCGTACTAATAATGAGTATCTCCCTGATGCCCGCAAGCATGAGCACAGAGATAGGATAGTATATCATAGGCTTGTCAAAGATAGGTATGAGCTGCTTGCTTATACCCTTGGTGATGGGGTAGAGTCGTGTGCCGCTACCTCCTGCCAAAACGATTCCTTTCATTTCAATTATTGTTGTTTAAACGTTTAACGCCACAAAGGTACAAACTTTTTTCATTCTAACAATATTATTTATGTACGAAAATTGCGATTTGTGGAGAAAAAAGAGTAACTTTGCAGGCAAAATTGAAAAAAAAGACAAAATAGCTAATAATTATGGGTTTTTTAAGCAATATATTCGGTAAGAAGAGTGAGGAACAAAAAGTGGGTGGCATGGAGGATTTCATGACCCTCATAAGAGTATATTTCCAATCGGCATTGGCTGCCAACCTGAGTATCAGCAATCTGGCCATGCTGCCAGATCTTAGGGTGTTTAAGACCACACTACACGTGCCCACTGTCAACAATAAACTAGGTGTGGGCGAGCGCCAACGCTGCCGTAAGATGCTACAAGAGATGTATGGCATGAGTGACCTCTTTTTTAAGGAAATAGATGCCAGCATAAAGAAGCGCTGCCGCAAAATACAGGATGTGCAGGCTTATATGTTGCAGTTTCAAGACTTCTCGCAGTGTTTGATGATGCTCATGGGCAATCTAATGAAATTTAAGTTACGCCTCCCCTCATTCATGAAGAAGGCTTTCTATGCAATGACCGAAAAAACAGTGACACAACTGTTTAACAAAAATGACTATTCTGACCCAAGTGTCATGAAGTCTGTATTGACAGTTAGAGAGTATGCCTCGAGACTTGGATTTTCACAGCCTTGGATTACAGAATATGTATATAATGTGGTGATGCTGGCCAAAAAAGAGCCTGCACCCAAAGATTCTGAGGTTAAAAAATAATAAAAAGCAGATAAATGTTTTAACTTTCATGCTTTTTTAATACCTTTGTAGAAACAAATAGCGAAATGGGTGCCAATAATGATTCAATAAAGATATTTCAGACACGTGTTAGGCAGCTCATTCTCCAATACCAGCAAGTGAAAAAGGAGAATGAGGAACTCTATGCCATGGTCGAAGATAACGAGAATAGAATCAAACAATTGGAAGACGAACTCGCCAGCGAACAGCAAAACTACAAAGCGCTCAAAACGGCACGAATGCTGGAAGTGTCGGGACAAGACGTGGAGAGTGCCAAGGAAATACTGGCGAAACTCATACGCGACGTTGACAAATGCATAAACCTGCTCAGGGAGTAAATTTTCGAGCAATATCCTGCTCGAGCATAATCTCAGAGCGCAGTTAACTACGAGTGATGGCAGAACAGACAAAGGAAATGAATATAAGGTTGCACGTCTATGATGAAGAAATCGACGTGACTATCAATCGCGAAGACGAGGCACTATACCGTGCCGCGGCAGCCTATATCACAAAACGCTATAATGTGTATGCCCATTCTTTCAATGGAAAGAAAAGCAACCACACCATTGCGCTGATGGTGATGGTAGACATTGCTCTCAGGTTAGAACGAGAGTTAAGGCGGAATGATACTGCTCCTTTTGATGATGTTATAGCCACTCTCACAGATGAACTCGAGCAGGTGCTCAATAACAAACAGTGATAATAAAGTGACTATAACATTAATAATTACAAACGTTTTGAAAACTATATGGTAGAAATTATTATTGCCGCTCTTGTGGCTCTCATCATTGGAGGACTTGGCGGCTATCTCTTGTTCAGATATGTAATCAAGGGAAAATTCAATGAAATGGTTGAAGCCGCCGAAAAGGAGGCCGAAGTCATAAAGGAGAAAAAACTGCTCGAGGTGAAGGAGAAGTTCCTCAACAAGAAAAGTGAACTCGAAAAAGAGGTGCAGGAGCGTAACAAACATCTGCAGCAGAGCGAAAACAAAATCAAACAGCGCGAACTTTCACTCAACCAGAGACAGGAAGAGCTCGGCAGAAGAAAGAACGAACTCGACAACCTGCAGAATCGCATCGACAACGAGAAGAAGATGCTGCAAATAAAGTCTGACGAACTCGAGAAAATGCAGTTGCTTGAAAGGGAGAAACTCGAGGAACTCTCAGGACTGAGCGCCGAAGAGGCCAAACACAGACTCGTGGAATCCCTCAAGGATGAGGCACGCACAGATGCACAGAGTTATATCAACGAGATTATGGACGAGGCAAAACTCAATGCCAATGCTCAGGCTCGCAAGATTGTAATACAGACTATACAAAGAGTGGCTACAGAAACAGCCATAGAAAATAGCGTGAGTGTGTTCCATATCGAAAACGATGAGGTGAAAGGACGCATCATCGGAAGAGAAGGACGAAACATCCGTGCCCTCGAGGCTGCTACAGGTGTGGAGATTGTTGTTGACGACACTCCTGAGGCTATCGTGATTAGTGCCTTCGACCCAATAAGACGAGAAGTCTGCAGACTAGCTTTGCATCAGTTGGTTGCAGACGGCCGAATCCATCCCGCTCGCATCGAAGAGGTGGTGCAGAAAGTGAAAAAACAATTAGAAAATGAGGTAATCGAAACAGGTAAGCGTACAGCTATAGACCTTGGCGTGCATGGACTCCATCCTGAATTGGTGCGCATCATTGGTAAGATGAAATACCGCAGTTCTTATGGTCAGAACCTCCTCCAGCACGCACGCGAAACTGCTAATCTCTGTGCTGTTATGGCGTCTGAACTCGGACTCAATCCCAAGAAAGCCAAACGCGCCGGACTTCTCCATGATATCGGTAAGGTGCCTGATGAAGAGAGCGAATTGCCACATGCCCTCTATGGTGCCAAGATTGCAGAGAAATATAAGGAGAAACCAGATATCTGCAATGCTATTGCCGCCCATCATGACGAGTGCGAGATGAACACCCTTCTGGCTCCAATCGTTCAGGTTTGCGATGCTATCAGTGGAGCACGTCCTGGTGCACGCCGCGAGATTGTGGAGGCATACATCAAGCGTCTCAACGATCTTGAGGCCATTGCCATGAGTTATCCAGGAGTAACCAAGACCTATGCTATCCAGGCAGGTCGTGAGTTGCGTGTTATCGTTGGCGCCGACAAGATGGACGATGCCGAAACAGAGGCTCTGTCATCAGAGATAGCCAACAAGATCCAGAATGAGATGACATATCCTGGACAGGTTAAGATAACTGTAATCCGCGAGACCCGTAGCGTGGCATACGCAAAATAACGTAGGGTCTTTATCTGACTTATGACATCATCTAACTTAGAATGTTGTCTAACTTTGGATATCTTATAACATTGCAATCATCTATTGATTATATACAAAAGAGGGCGTGCCAGACAATCGGCACGCCCTCTTTGTAAATTGTATAGGTAATTATTTGTTTTGAGTTGACATCATTTCTTATGATTATGATAATTTTGCTATGATGTCCATAACTTTCTTGCCAAGGGCATCAGCTTCAGACATGGTGGAAGCCTCGCTGTATATGCGGATGATGGGCTCAGTGTTTGACTTGCGCAAATGCACCCAACAGTCGGGGAAGTCGACCTTCACTCCATCTATGTCGTTTACTTCATATTTACTAAAATGGTCCTTGACGGCGGCAAGGATGGCATCTACATCCGTGGTGGGAGTGAGCTCAACCTTGTTTTTGGCTATGTGATACTCGGGCAACTCGCTGCGCAATTCGCTGACCTTGATGCCCTTGTGTGCCAATGATGATAGGAATAGGGCAATGCCTACCAAGGCATCACGACCATAATGACTCTCGGGATATATCACTCCACCATTTCCTTCTCCCCCTATGATGGCTCCTGTTTCCTTCATCTTGGTGGTCACGTTGACCTCGCCAACGGCAGAGGCAGCATAAGAGCAACCATGACGTGCTGTGACGTCTCGTAGGGCTCGTGTAGAACTGAGGTTGCTGACAGTGGCACCTGGAGTGTGCGACAATACATAGTCGGCAACGCTCACTAAGGTGTATTCTTCGCCAAACATGTTGCCATTCTCACATATGAATGCCAGACGGTCAACATCGGGATCCACAACGATGCCGAGATCATAACTACCTCTCTTCATCTCGCCCATGATTTCCTGCAGATTGCGCTCCAAGGGTTCAGGATTATGGGCAAAATCGCCTGTGGCATCGCCATTGAGTATAGTATATTCCACTCCGAGTTGGTCGAGTAGGCGTGGTAGGATGATGCCTCCCACACTGTTGATGGCATCCACGCATACCCTAAACTTGGCATTGGCAATGGCTTTTCTATCTACCAGCGGCAGTGCGAGCACGGCATCCACATGTCTCTGGTCCATATCACCATAATGGGTGCATGAGCCTAAGGTGTCTACTTCTGCGTATGAGTAGGAGTCGGCGTCTGCTATTTCGAGCACCCTTCGTGCCTCGTCGGCATTGAGAAACTCACCCTTGGCATTAAGCAGTTTGAGAGCATTCCACTGGCGTGGGTTGTGACTGGCGGTGATGATGATGCCACCATCGGCACCGAGCATGGTAACAGCCAATTCGGTGGTAGGGGTGGATGCTAGACCTATGTCGGTCACATCATACCCCATGCCCATGAGAGTGCCGCAAACGATATCCCTAACCATCGGGCCAGAGATACGGGCATCTCGTCCCACCACGATGCGGTGTGTGCCATTGGTGGTTGTCTCGCCGATAAAGGTGGCGTAGGCCGATGTGAATTTCACTATGTCGAGGGGATTGAGGGTATCGCCAACACCGCCGCCTATGGTGCCGCGAATGCCGGATATTGATTTGATGAGTGTCATAAGAATATTGTTTATTTCTGTCGTTGCAGTGTTATGGTATAATAGCATGGATAAACAGATCCCGATGCTGTGGTGGTGCCTTGGGAGTGTGGCACTATGAGGTTGACACGTGCAATCTCGTGGTCGGGATTATCCTGTGGGTCGAGTCGCAAATAGGGTAGGGCCACGAGCCATCCAGAGGGCACGCTGCTACCATAGTTGTCGTTCATGGTGCCGCTGGCAAACACACCTGTATAAGTGCTACCTGTGCGCTGCACTGTCATGACATCGTATGCTCTCGGGTCTGTATCATTACGAGTAAGGAAATAACCACCCTGAATATTGTATTCGGCAAAGCGGCACAGCAGGTTGACCTGCTTGTTTTCTTCGAGATAGGAACCGTTGCCATGGCTTACTATCTGCATGTATACTCCGCTGTTGTTGAGATAAACGAACTCGTTCTTGTCGAGATAAGTGGTGTCACCCTGTGCGTGGAATACCTCCTCGCTAATAACCTTAATGCCTTTTTCTTTAATATAATCGCTTATGGCATTGCGCTCTTTCTCCTTCATGTCGCCGTAGGTCTCAGTGTCGTCGCAAGACACCATGACAGATGTGATAACTATCATGAGTAGGGCCGTCAGCGGGCGTGTAATGATTTGTATGGCTGTTTTCTTCATTCTTCTTTATCTTATCGTTTTTATTAATGTGCAAAGTTACGAAATAAAATGTAAACTGCCAATGCCAAACCTTACTTTATATGTATTGTAAGGCAAATATTATGCTACTTTAACAAGAGTGTGTCACTTTTCTTATTGCAATCTGTCCTTGAAAGCCATGATAGCCTTCAGCACTATCTGTTCGGCTTCTTCCATTGAGCAGTGCAGTCTGCCTCCCGATGCGTTGAGGTGTCCGCCACCATTGAAAAACTCCTTGGCCATGATATTGCATGGGAAATCATCCACTGAACGTAGACTCAGGTGCACGAGATTATCTATGTCGGTATCTTCGCGCAGTGAGATAGACAGGCGCATGCCCTTTATTTGTAGCGCCATGTTTACCAGTCCCTCGGCATCGCCCTTAATATATCGGTATTTCTCGAGATCCTTGCGCGTCAGGATATAATAGGCGACATGCTTGCCTATTACCTTGAGTTTCTTGTTGAGCACATACCCCACGAGTCGCAGGCGGTTTTCGCTGTAGTTGTTAAACACGTTGCGGTATATTTTATCTTTGTCTATGCCCTTGGACAGCAGGTGTGCAATGATGAGGAAGATTTGTGGTGAGGTACTATTATAGGTAAAGCCTCCCGTGTCTGTCATCATTCCGCAATAAATGGGCACGGCAAACTGGCTGTCGAGGCGGTCGAAGGCTCCAAACTGGTATACGAGTCTGAACACCAGTTCGCATGTAGATGATGCGTGTGGATGTGATATCTTGAGGAATGGGCAGTCGCAGGGATGCAGATGGTGGTCTATGAGTATCTTTTTGGCTTGTGATGCGCAGAACGGATTCTGCATGTCGTTGAGTCGCGAAGGGTCATTGAAGTCGAGCATGAAGATAAGGTCGGCAGCAGCAAAGAGTTTGTCTGCCTCTTCCTTATGCTTGTCATAGCGCATGATGGTATGCGAGTTTGGCAGCCATGCCAGGAAGTCGGGATATTGGTCGGGCACTATGATTTGCGGTTCCTTGCCCATGAGCATGAGATACTGTGCCCATCCAAGAGTGGCCCCCATGGCATCGCCATCTGGAGAGGTGTGGCAGCAGATGATGATATTGTGTGAGTCTTCTATGGTAGAAGTGAGCAGCCTGCTCTCTTCATCTGAGAGCAGGTTGCCTATGGATAGTTTGTTCATTTCCTTATGATGAAGTGTGTGGAAACGAAAGGTTTAAAACAGTTTATTTGGATAAACGCCTTCGTCGATGAGCGACTGTATCTTGTCTACCACCATCTGACGGTCAGCAGAGTAGGTCACGCCAAACCACTTGCTTGTGGTGTCGAGCACTTTTACAGAAGAGGTACCATCGGTGATGAGTTTGTTTACCATGAGCGGAATAAAGAATTCGGCCTTGAGGTTCTCCATGTTCTTGGGGTCGGCGAGGAAAGATTTGAAGTAATCTTCGCTATGTGTGAAATAGTCGGGAGTAAAGCCCCACATATTCATAGACACTGGAGTATTGTCGCCTACGGCAATCCATTTGCCCTCTTCGTCCTTATAGCATACGGGACCATCTACTCGCATTATTTCTGTGCGCTCCACCACGGTGGTGAGGTTGCCATCTTCGTCTTTTGAGCAGATGCCACGTGCCACGGTACCATTGTCGCTGAGTGTATTGCCCACTCTGAATCCCACCATGGCATACTTGTTGGTGCTACCCTCTGGCAGACTACTGAGAAACTGCCCTATCACCATGAAGGCATCGCGATTGTAGAAGTCGTCGCAGTTGATCACGCAGAATGGCTCCTTGATTATGTCTTTTGCCATGAGCACGGCATGATTGGTACCCCATGGTTTCACTCTGTCTTTTGGACATGTGAATCCCTCAGGCAGCGAGTCGAGGCTCTGGAAGCAGAGTTCGGCAGGAATATGGCCCTCATATTTGCTCAGCACTTTCTGGCGGAATTCGTCTTCGAAATCTTTGCGTATCACGAATACTATCTTGCCGAAACCGGCCTTGATAGCGTCATAGATTGAATAATCCATGATGGTCTCGCCGTTGGGTCCTAGACCATCAAGCTGCTTCAGACCGCCATAGCGGCTTCCCATGCCTGCAGCCAAGAGTAATAAAGTTGGTTTCATATTATCAAATAATTTGTTAATTAGGGTTGTAAACTTCTGCAAATTTACTAATTATTTTCTTTATTCACAATAATAGTATGAGTTTTTTTTGCCTCATATTGATATATATGTGCTTTTTGTCATGTGCATGATGATATGAGTGCAATATACTGTCAGAATGGGTATCCGATGGCAAAATGCAGTCCGAGTCCGTCTTTGAATTTCGGTATGTTGTAATATCCACTCTTGCCTGTTTCGTATGGCACGTGCAATGCAATGCCGAGGTCGAGGCGTATGACAAAGAAATCGAGGTCATAGCGTATGCCTACACCAGTGCCAGTAGCGAGTTGCTTGAAGACACTGTCGGCCTTGAATTTTGCTCCTGGTCTGTTGTCGTCGTGTTTCATCAGCCATATATTGCCAGCATCGAGGAATGTGGCTCCATAGAGGCTACCCACGATATTGAAGCGGTATTCGAGGTTGGCCTCCAGCTTGATGTCGCCGGTCTGGTCGAGATATGCATAATGGGTGTTGGGCGCAACATAGTTGCCTGGACCTATGCTGCGTATGGTAAATGCCCTTATGCTGTTGGCTCCTCCCACATAGAATTGCTCGCTGTAGGGGGCACGCTCGGAGTTGCCGTAGGCCATGATAATCCCTGCAGCCACGCGTCCCACGAGTTGTGACTTTGGAGTGAGTGACCATGTCTTGCGCAGCGATGATGAGATCTTGACAAACTGTGCAAAGGGATTACCAAACAGATCTTTCTGCTTGGTATTGAAATCCTTGCCGGCAGCCATGTATCCCAGCGAGAGCATATTACCCGACTCGGTGATGGTGGTCTGCCATACTATCGGATTGCGGTGCGCTGATGTGGTGGAATAGGTATAACTATATTCTATCTTGGGCACAAACTGATTGCGCATTGACACATAAACTGCAGGGTTGGCAGTCATAATGGAGTCGAAGGTGGCAGTGGTGTGTTGCAGATAGTTATAGTCGAGCAGAAATGGGCTTAACTCATGGTGAGAGAAGCGTGATGTTTGAAATTTGTATGTGACCGCTCCTGTTACTGTGAGCATCTTGAAATAGTCAGCGCGGTTGAGCACATTGCCCGACAATTTGAACAGTGTGGATGGCGGACTATAGAAGCGGTGGCGCGTGTAGAGTCCGAAGGGCGTTTCCAGGCGAGGGTATTCAATCATGATGTCGGCACCATATTCATACGAGTTGATGGTGGAACTGCTACCCGCCACCTTCTTGCCCGTCTGCCATTCGTAAGACCCCTTGATGTTGAGAGTTAGCTTTTCGCCGCCTCTGAAGGCATTACGTTTGGTAAGCCCCAATATCAGACCTGGACCTGTGCGGTCGTTGCTCTTCATTCCGAAGTTGGCCTCGAGGGATGCATCGTATGGTTTATCGAAGATGCAGTTGAGTGTCATGTCGAGCACACTGCATGTGTCGGTGGTGTCTTTTGGAGTGAAGGTAAAGTCAGACATGCTAAACAGGCCCATGCTGTTTATTATGCTTGCCGACTCGGTATAGTTGCTCAAACTATACATCTGTTTGGGCCTTAGTTTGATATCCCTGAGCAGTGCTTTCACCTTGATGGGTGGTTTCTTGCCCGAGTAGTGCACAGAGATGATGGGATGAATAAAAGAGTCTGTGGGTTGCTCTGTTATCGATTTGCGCATCACGATATTGAGATGTCCGAGCCGCCATTGTTTCATGGCATTGTCGGGCATGGAGGCGTCTGGTTGCAGGCGTACTTTCACCTTTCCCGGCTCCGATATCGAGTCTGCTGTGTATACCGAATATGCTGGACGATAGAAATAGTTACCATTGTTTCTAAACAGGTTGCTCAGTCGGGTTCGCTCTGCATCAAGGCGCGACACCGAGAAAGGTTCTCCTGGCTTGATATAGCTTTGGTTGAGTGTGGCACGGATAATGCTGTCGTTTATATGTGGATATCCTAGATATTCCACCGTGTCGATGGTATAGAGGTGGTTGAATGTTACATCGTATTGTATCTTGGCCTTTCGCTTGCCCGTCTCTTTGGTTTTATAGTCAACCTTGGCATCAAAGAAACCATTGGCCCTGAGCAGGTTGCGTGCCACGAGGGCACGCACTTCTGGATTCACATAACTCATCAATACTGGTTCCTGCCCGAATGAGTTGCGCATCCATTTGCCAACCCCCTTTTCAGAGTTGGCAAAGGCATTGTAAATCCATAGTTTGATAGGGAAGGGAGTGCGCATATAAGGGCTTCCGAGAAAGGATCCGTTGGGTGCGCATGCTAAAGCAGCCTCAGTCTCCTCCTGTATGGTCATATAATAGGTGTCTTTCTGCATATCGTTATACTGTGTGCCTATCATGCCCGTATAGAGCGTTTCGCCCTCGGGCAGATTGCTGGTTGAAGAGCAGCCAGTAAGTAATAATGTCATTGACGTGGCTGCCATGATGCAGAATCTTTGATTATATGTCATATCTTGATCTTGCTGGGTTTATTGTTTCTCGTTATCTTTTCTGTCGCCTTGTGGTTTTTCGTCTTCTTTTCTGAAGACTGTTTGTTTTTTGTTGCGGAAGATATCCTTAAGGCTATCCATCTTCTTGCGCCATACATAACCGGCACCATACTCTGAAATCTTGTCTTCGAGCAGGTCATCAGCCTCTTTGTTGTAGAAGATTCTCACGTAGCGCATGGCGGTCTGGTCAAGTCTGTATTCGAGCGACACATTATCTATAAAGGTGTTGTCTTGCGATGTGGAAGCCGAATTGCTGTTGTCGGTGAGTTTGCCGCCTATGATGAAGTTAAACCTATTGTTCCAGAATCGTTTTGCAAACCTGAATGAATAGTCGGTGTGTGCATTGCCTGCAGCATCGCTGGTGTTGTCTACTCCGAGCGATATGTCTACGGTCTTCATGGCATTGCTTGTGATATTATTTATCTCGCTCTGCAAGAATGCGTTGAGTGCGCTGTTCATAGAGAATGAGCTGGTGTTGCCATCGGTGAGATACATTCCTGTGGAGAGCATGGTTACGGCCACCTTGCCACGTTGTTCCAGGCTCATGGCTGCCAGTTCGTTTTTGACGCTCATATCCTTGGGTGCATCCAGTGTAAACTCCAGCCCCATATCGTTGAGGGTCTTGGATACTTTCACACCGCAGTTAAACAATACCGAGCGGCTGTTGCCTGTTTCGGCTGCCACCAGAGCTTTCACCTCTTCTGTGGCTTCAATGTTGAGGCGAGGGTTCATCATGTCTCCATTGAATTCGACATAGCTGCCCTTGGCAATATTGAAGGTCTTGAGCGGTATGACCGGCAACTCATATTTCATTTCGCCCTCATTGATGGTATATCGGCCAAAGAGCTGCATGTTGTCGAGGGTATTGTAGGTCATGCGCAGGTCGCCGCCGCCTTCCACTTCCACATAATTGCTTCTGTCGGCATTCAGGTCGCAGCGTATGCGTGCTCCCTGCTCGATATTCATGAGTAGCAGCATGTCGAGGCCCGACACGGGTGGGCGCACGCCAGCTTCGCTTAGGCTGTCGGAGAAATTGGTAAACTCCACCAGTCCCTTTAGTTGGTCGTCTGTATTGAGTGGTGAGTCGCGCAGTATGTAGGTCATGTCGGTGGTGCCCAGCACATCCAGTTTGCCGCGCATCACGAGATTGCTCACCAATCCCGATAT
>JALFPC010000031.1 GCA_022782305.1 Prevotella sp.
CTTCAAAAGTTAAGATGGTTTTCCGTGACGAGACAACAGGCATCAAGAATGTAATAGTGGAGACAGCCAACGACGATATGTACGACCTGCAGGGTCGCAGGATTGTAAATCCAGACAAGGGCGTATATATTAAGAACGGCAAGAAAGTAGTAGTCAAGTAAACAATAAAGAAGTATGAAAAAGACATATATTGCTCCAAATACAGTAGTAGTGGAGATAGAATCAGAAATGATCTTGGCAGCAAGTGGCGTGTACAGCAATACAGGCATCGGTTATGGCGGTGTTGATACAGAAGGCAGTAAGGATGCAGAGGCAAAGTCTGTCGGCAGTTGCTGGGATTATTGGGAATAAGACTGCTATGTGATAATAAGAAATTAGGGGATGAGCTTTTGGCATATCCCCTAATTTTTAGACACCTTTAATTCTTCATTTCATTCACCTAAGTTTCTTTACAGTTCATACCCGGTGAACGGACTTACTTGACAACCTTTATTTTCGAGCGGTAAGTATACATTCACGCAAAATTAATATCTTTGTAATATCAGATGTTTTGGCATAACAATAATATTTTGTATTTTTGCAAACGATAAGATGGTTTCAACGAAATCATAATACAAAACAAATATTGTTGTCGTGACCAAATATTTACATATATGAAAATACTTGTTGTGGATGATGAACAGGATATTTGCGAGATACTGCAATTCAACCTGGAAACAGAAGGGTATGAGGTGGACACTGCCAACTCAGCAGAGGAGGCCATGATGAAACCATTGGAGAATTATGACTTGATTATGCTTGACGTGATGATGGGCGAGATGTCGGGCTTTCAGATGGCACGCAAACTCAAAGATAATGCCAATACCGCTGACTTGCCAATAATCTTTATTACCGCATTAGATGATGAGGATAATACCGCAAAGGGACTTAATCTCGGCGGAGATGATTATATATCCAAACCATTGAGCATAAAAGAGGTAAAGGCAAGGGTTAGAGCAGTTTTGAGACGTACAACACAACACAATAAGCAGGTGGATGATGACACGGATAACAACGATAATATAGTGAGATACCTTGGCATAGAAATCAACGACGAACTGAAAACAGTGAGCGTGGATGGCGAGGTGGTGGCTCTGACTAAACTCGAATATGAACTGCTGTTGCTCTTGCTTCGAAACCCCAATAGAGTGTTTGGCAGGGATGAGATGCTACACCTCTGCTGGCCAAAGGATGTGATGGTGCTCAACAGAACAGTAGATGTTAACATCACAAGATTAAGAAAAAAGATTGGACAATATGGCGACAATATCAAAACACGAATAGGGTATGGTTACTTCTTTAAAGAGTAAGTCATTTCAGAAAAACATGTTGGTGAGCATTGGTGGCATCTTTATGGTATTTGCCATCTGCTTCAGTATTTACCAATATCAGAGGGAGAAAGAATATAAGGTGGACATACTGCACTCGCGACTGCAGATGTATAACTATGAAATGGCACAAACTCTGGGTGTGGATAATATTGAAAATGCAAAATTATTTTATGATTTCGTCAAACACCATAACTTGCAGGGACTGAGGGTCTCGGTGATAGACTTGAAGGGAAGGGTGCTCATTGATAGCCAAGAGAGAAATACCAACTCGATGGGCAACCACCTAATGCGAACAGAAATACAACAGGCGATAAAAGAAGGCAACGGGTATGACATAAAACGCATGTCGCAATCTACACACGAGACCTATTTTTATTCCGCCACACGATTGGGAAGGATAATCATAAGGACTGCTGTACCATACTCGGCAGAACTGACACAATCTCTGCAGGCCGACAATACATATATTTATTTTGCCGCCGCGTTGACTCTGCTGCTAAGCATTGTGCTCTATTTCAATACCAGAAGAATAAGCAGACACATCGAATATCTAAGGGAGTTTGCCATTAAGGCTGAGCAGGGAGACACACTCGACCATGAACTCGAGAGGAGATTGCCCGATGATGAACTCGGAGATATCAGTCACACCATAATACAACTCTATTGGAAACTCAGACACTCGGAAGAGGAGAAAACAAGACTAAAACGACAACTGACTCAAAATGCGGCACACGAACTGAAAACACCCGCCGCAAGTATTCATGGGTATCTGGAAAGCATACTGGACAATCCTGACATGCCCGAAAAACAAAAGCAGCACTTCCTGGAGAGGTGTTATGCACAGAGCGATAGGATGAAGAAACTATTATTGGACATGAGCGCATTGACCAAACTGGATTCCATGGACAGCGCAGTTGCTTCAAATGATAAAGAACTCCAGACCGTAGACGTGAAACAGGTGATAGCCAATGCAATAGACGATACTATGCTGCAACTCAACGATAAAGGGATAGAGGTGCACCTGCTATTGCCCGAAAAAATAGAGATAAAAGGAGACCAAAGCCTCATTTATAGCATTTTCCGAAATCTGGTGGATAATGTGATTGCATACGCCAGCGGCGCCACAAAACTGGATATCGCATGCCGCAAGACAACAGCCAACAACAAGACATGGTATGACTTTACGGTGAGCGACAATGGCGTGGGTGTGGGCAATGAGCATCTCGACAGGCTGTTTGAACGCTTCTACAGAGTGGACAAGGGACGCAGCAGAAAACTGGGCGGCACAGGTCTGGGACTGGCCATAGTGAAGAATGCCGTGGCCGTGTGCGGCGGCACCGTGGCAGCCAGACACACACTGGGAGGTGGACTGACCATCTCTTTTACCCTGATGGGAGCATAGGCAACACACTTTATGCTAATGGGTATGAAAATGCCTTATGTTTGTATTACGGTTGTAACGCGAATGTAATATTGCGGATGTAATTTTGCAACCAGATTACAAAACATAAAGAATATGAATACCCTTTTTTTAGGAATAGTATTATTCCTTATCGTGCTTGCCATTTTCGACCTTGTGGTTGGTGTAAGCAACGATGCTGTCAACTTCTTGAATTCGGCCATTGGAGCCAAGGTGGCCAAGTTTAAAACCATTGTGCTCATAGCCGCCATAGGCGTGTTTGCAGGTGCTGCCATGAGCAACGGCATGATGGACGTGGCAAGGCACGGCATTATGACGCCACAGTATTTCTCCTTCTATGACGTGATGTGCGTATTCCTGGCTGTGATGGTGACGGATGTCATACTCCTCGACATCTTCAACACCCTCGGCATGCCAACATCCACAACAGTGAGCATGGTGTTTGAACTACTGGGAGGTGCATGCGCAGTGGCATTCATACAGATAATGGCAGGGGCCACAGATGCCAATGGCGTAGCACTAACACTTGGCGACCTGCTTAACACCGAGAAGGCTCTGAGCGTAATCTTCGGTATCTTCCTCAGCGTGGCCATAGCATTTGTGCTCGGATCATTAGTGCAATGGATAGCCCGACTGGTGTTTACATTTACATACAGGGTGAACGGCACTACCACCGATGTGGAAGGTAACATGGGCGGATTAACTGGTTCGTCGCTCAAAATAGGTATCTTTGCCGGCATTGCCGTGACCAGCATAATATGGTTTCTACTGATCAACGGACTGAAAGGGTCTGCACTGATGACACCCGAGGTGAAGGCTATGATAAATGAAAACACATGGCTCATCATAGGCGGATGCTTGGGCGTGTTCTCTGTTTTGATGACGGCATTGAGCGCAATGAGACTGCCCGTGCTGAAGATGGTGGTGCTGCTGGGCACCTTCGCCCTGGCCATGGCATTTGCAGGCAACGACCTTGTGAACTTCATAGGTGTGCCACTCACAGGACTGGAGGCATATAATGACTATATGGCCAACGGCAATGGCGACCCATCAGGATTTATGATGACATCGCTGATGAGCAGCGCTCATACCCCAGTGGTTTATCTCGTAACGGCAGGAGTGGTAATGGTGCTGGCACTGGTATTCTCAAAGAAGGCGCAAAACGTTGTGAAGACTTCCGTAGACCTGTCGCGACAGGATGAGGGCGACGAGATGTTTGGTTCGAGTGCCGTGGCACGTGTGCTGGTGCGCAACTCACAGAAGACATCATCGCATATTGCTGGATGCATACCATCTAAAGTGAGCCGATGGATAGACTCTCGATTCAATGCCGATGGCTCTGTGTTGCCCGAGGGAGCAGCCTTCGACCTTATCAGAGCATCTGTAAACTTAGTACTGGCCGGATTGCTGGTGGCATTCGGTACAAGCATGAAACTGCCCCTCTCCACTACATACGTAACCTTTATGGTGGCCATGGGAACATCGCTGGCAGATAGGGCGTGGAGCAGAGAGAGCGCCGTGTTTAGAATAACAGGCGTGCTGAGCGTGATAGGTGGATGGTTTATAACCGCCGGCGCAGCCTTTGTGATGTGCTTCTTTGTTACCAATATCCTGCATTTCGGCTCGTTCCTGGCTATGGTGATGGCCATAGCACTGGCACTCTTCATACTCATCAGAAGCAACATAAAATATAAACCTGCCGCAGACAACAGTCCAAGCGACGCCTTGTTTAGAAAACTCATCAGATGCCAGGACAAGAATGAGAGTTGGACACTGCTCAATGAACTGGTAAACAAGGGTAGGGTGGAGCAACTGCAATTTGTAGGGCAATGCTATGAAACCATAACAGGTGCTTTCATCAACGAGGAATACAGACCACTCAAAAGGTCTACACACCAGATAGAAACGGCACGCAAGCAGTTTAAACGTGCACGCAGAAGGGAGATAATAGGATTGAGAAAGATAGACCCGATATTGGCTATGGAGAAAAACACTTGGTTTTTCCTTGCCAACAGCAATGTGGAGCAGATGCTCTATTCGCTGAAGCGCATCAATGACCCCTGCCGCGAGCATGTGGGAAATAATTTCTCGCCTGTGAGCCCAGACCTCACATACGAGTTCAGAAGCATGCAAAGCGAGGTGGCTGCAATTATACAGCAGATAATAACATTGGTGGAGCATGGACAAATAAATGAACCCTTGGTGGAGCAACTACGCAATCAGGCACGAAACCTACAAAACAGATTCTCCAATTACCGTAAAAAAATTATTGATGCCATGCAGCAGCAAAACACCAATATAGAAGCCGCCACGGTATTTCTGAATATACTGCAGGAATCGCAGCAGATCATCAGTTGCCTCAGACATATGCTCAGGGGTATGCTCAAGTTTATTACTAAAGAGGAATAGCATAGCGGAATGGCTAAAACCGACAATCGATAAGCGCATAGGCCAACGCTACCGCATGCCAACGCTAATGTTTAGTGGTGTGAAGATCCATCTTCGCACCACTAAACATTGTTATTTTTTGTTATTGATATGCTTTTTTATTATTTATTTAGGCAAGATATTGCTGATATTGACTGAAAATAAGTACTTTTGCACAACAAAAAAGCAAGGAAATACATTAAATAACTAAATAAAATATGTCAGAATCTGTAGACATTAGAGAATTAAACATGCGCATAGAAAGCAAAAGCGCATTTGTTACCAACCTTACCATGGGTATGGATAAGGTGATAGTGGGTCAGAAACACCTGGTGGAATCGCTGCTGATCTCATTGCTCAGCGATGGGCATATCCTGCTGGAAGGTGTGCCTGGATTGGCAAAGACTTTAGCCATCAAAACATTATCGCAACTCATAGACGCAGACTTTAGTCGAATCCAGTTTACCCCCGACCTGCTGCCTGCCGACGTGGTGGGCACCATGATATATTCGCAAAAGGATGAGAAATTCCAAGTGAAAAAAGGTCCCGTGTTTGCAAATTTCATACTCGCAGATGAAATCAACCGAGCACCTGCTAAGGTGCAGAGCGCACTGCTCGAGGCCATGCAGGAGAAGCAGGTGACCATAGGTAGCGACACATTCGTACTGCCCAACCCATTCCTCGTGATGGCCACCCAAAATCCTATTGAGCAGGAGGGTACCTATCCGCTGCCCGAGGCTCAGGTGGACAGATTCATGCTCAAGGTGGTGATAGGATATCCTACCATAGAAGAGGAGAAAAGAATAATCAGGGAAAACATATCGGGCACTGCACATGAGGTGAAAGCCGTGACCACAGCACAGGAGATACTGGCAGCCCGCGAGGTGGTGAGAGATGTGTATATAGACGAGAAGATAGAGCAATATATTGCCGATATCGTGTTTGCTACACGTTATCCCGAACGATATGGTCTGCAGATGCTCAAGGATATGATAGCCTTTGGAGGTAGTCCGCGTGCCAGCATTAACCTGGCCAAGGCAGCACGTGCCTATGCATTCATCAAACACAGAGGATATGTGGTGCCCGAGGATGTGAGGGCAGTGGCTCATGATGTGCTGCGCCACCGCATCGGACTGACTTACGAGGCCGAGGCCAGCAATGTGATGAGCGAAGAAATAGTAAGCAATATCATCAACAAGATTGAGGTACCATAATTTCCCACCGAGTGTTATGGACACACAAGATATCATCCGCAAGGTAAGGAAGATAGAAATCAAAACCCGAAGACTGAGCAACCAGATCTTTGCGGGGCAGTATCACTCTGCATTCAAAGGCAAGGGTATGGCCTTCAGCGAAGTGAGGGAATACCAGTTTGGAGATGACGTGAGGGATATAGACTGGAACGTGACGGCACGCTTCCACCGCCCTTATGTCAAGGTGTTTGAAGAAGAGAGAGAACTGACCGTGATGCTGGCCGTAGACGTGAGCGGGTCGCTGGATTTCGGTAGTTCCACCCAACTAAAGCGAGATATGATTACAGAGATAGGAGCCACGCTGGCATTCAGCGCCATACAAAACAACGACAAGATAGGCGTGGTCTTCTTTTCTGACAGAATAGAGAAATATATTCCTCCAAAGAAAGGACGCAAGCATATACTCTATATCATCAGGGAGATGCTCGACTTCCAACCCGAGAGCAGACGCACGGATATAAACAATGCACTGCAGTTCCTCTCAGGAGTGATGAAACGCAGGGCCACAATCTTTATGCTCAGCGATTTCTATGCAAAGCATAATTTCAGCGACGCAATCACCATCTGCAATCGTAAGCACGACCTGGTGGCCATACAGGTATATGACCGCCTGGCACTGGAACTGCCTGATGTGGGACTGATACGTGTGGTGGATGCCGAAACCGACGAGGAGATGTATGTGGACACGGGAAGCCGCAAGATGAGACAACTGTATCGCCAATACTGGACATCGCGTCAGGCAAGGCTTATGGATATGCTCACTAAGAGCAATGTAGACAACGTGTCTATCTCTACCGACGATGACTTTGTCAAAAAACTCCTTCTGCTATTTAAACGAAGAAACTGATATGAACAAGATATTGTTGACATGCGCACTCCTCATAACAGGTATCTACACCATTATGGCACAGGTAACCGTGGAGGCGCGCATTGACTCTATAGAGATGATGATAGGCGAGCAAGCACATGTAACCGTGACTGCCACAGCGCCAGAAAATGCCAAGGTAGAGTTTGCAACCTATAAGCCTGAGCAGATGATGACTCCGGGAGTGGAAGTGCTACATCAAACAGATATGGACACCAAGGCACTCGACAATGGCATGGCTGCCTTTTCAGTGGTTTACACTCTCACATCCTTTGACGGAAAACTCTATTACCTGCCTCCTTTCAAGGCCAAAGTAAACGGAAAGGAATATAAGAGCGCAAGCCTGGCACTGAAAGTGATGGAGGTAGAAGTGGATACAGCCAATGTGGATAAGTTCTTCGGCCCCAAGGATGTGCAGGATAACCCCTTCGACTGGAAAGAATGGTCAACACCATTCTGGATGAGCATAGTGGCACTCATTCTCATGCTCATCGGTATATATACACTCATGCTGCTGAGACGCAACAAACCAGTGAAGATCAATATCTCGTTTGTAAAACGACTGCTGCCACATCAGGAAGCCATGAAGGAGATAGAAATCATCAAGGGCAAGAAGCATGAGTATGGAGGACCAAAGGAGTATTACACCATGCTCACAGACACACTGCGCAAGTATATACATAAACGCTACGGTTTTTCGGCCATGGAGATGACCACCAGCGAGATTATTCAACGACTTATGGCCCTTGACGACAAGAAGGCGATAGGAGAACTGAAGACTCTCTTTGAAACTGCCGATCTTGTGAAATTCGCCAAACATTCCACCCTGATAAACGAAGACGACCTTAACTTGGTGAACGCAATAGACTTTATAAACAAAACCAAGGTGGATGAAGAAACCAAAGTGGAGAAGATAGAAAAACCGCTGAGCGAAACAGAGAAAACCTCAATAAAAGAGCGAAAGATACTCATTACCATAATCTCTGTGGCATTTGCTGCCACGGCACTGCTGATGGCATACGTGATATGGATGCTTAGCCAACTGATGTAACCCCAAATAACGAAATGATGGAATTTGCAAACAAAGAATATTTCTTTCTGCTGCTCCTGCTGCTACCTTACATGTTATGGTATATGGTATACAGGAAACGGTCGGAGTCGACACTGAGATTCAGCGATACCTTTGCATTCAGATTTGCACCCGTGAGTTGGAAGGTGAGACTGTTGCCACTGCTGCCTATACTGCGCATCATGGTTTTCATCCTGCTGGTGATTATACTGGCACGACCACAAACGAGCAACTCATGGCGCACACAGCAGGTGGAAGGCATTGATATCATGCTGGCCATGGACGTGTCGACAAGTATGCTGGCAGAAGACCTGAAACCAAACAGACTGGAGGCCGCCAAAAGGGTGGCATCGCAGTTTATCGCAGGCAGACCAAATGACAATATCGGACTGACCATCTTTGCCGGAGAGGCATTCACACAATGTCCTATGACCACCGACCATGCCTCGCTGCTCAACCTGCTACAGGGCGTGCGCACAGATATTGCCGCATCGGGACTGATACAAGATGGTACGGCCATAGGTATGGGACTGGCCAACGCAGTGAGCAGACTCAAAGACTCAAAGGCAAAGAGCCGGGTGGTCATACTCCTGACTGACGGAAGCAATAACATGGGCGACTTATCGCCTATGACCTCGGCAGACATAGCCAAGAGTTTCGGTATAAGGGTATATACCGTGGGCGTGGGCACCAACGGCACCGCACCATACCCCATGCAGGTGGGAGGCACAGTGAGATATGTCAACTATCCCGTGGAGATAGACACCAAAACACTCAGTGCAATAGCCGTTGCCACAGATGGCGACTTCTACAGGGCCACCAACACCAAAGAGCTCGAGAAGATATATGGAGAAATAGACAAACTGGAGAAATCAAAACTCAAAGTGAAGCAATACAGCAAAAAATATGATGCTTATCAACCCTTTGCACTTGTCGCAGCACTACTGCTGGTGCTATACCTCCTGCTGCGCTCCACATTGCTGCGTAAATATCCATGATGCTCAGCCAAGCATACTGAAATAATGCTAAATTGAACACATATTTTATATAATAATGAATTAAGAATAAAGAAATGAGATTTGCCGATCCTATATATCTGTATCTGCTGCTGACCATTCCCATAATTGCCATTGTGAGGTATTGGGTGGCACGACAGCGACGCAAGCGACTGCGCCTCTTTGCACAACCCGAGATGATGAAAAAATTGTCTGTAGACGTGTCGAGAGTGAGACCGGAAGTGAAATTCTGGTTGCTCCAAACTGTGCTCCTGCTTCTCATACTCATGCTGGCCAGACCGCAACTCGGCACACGCATCACCCATGAGAAGCGCAAGGGAATAGAAACCATCATAGCCATGGACATAAGCAACTCTATGCTGGCCAACGATGTGGAGCCGAGCAGGCTGGACAGGGCCAAGATGATGGTAAGCAATATGGTAGACCATTTCACAGACGACAAGATAGGACTAATAGTTTTTGCTGGCGATGCATTTGTACAATTGCCCATCACGAGCGATTATGTGTCGGCAAAGATGTTTATGTCTAATATCACACCATCGCTCATTGCTATGCAGGGTACCGACATAGCACTGGCCATACGAAATGCAACCAACAGTTTTACAAACCAGCAGGGCATAGGGAAAGCCATTGTGGTGATTACAGATGGTGAAGACCATGAGGGTGGCGCCATGGAGGCTGCTAAGGAAGCCAAGAAAAAAGGTATGAGGGTTTATGTGCTGGGAATTGGCAGTACAAAGGGAGCACCCATACCAAGACCAGACGGCAACGGATATATGCAAGACAACACGGGCAATACCGTGATGTCGGCTCTCAATGAGCAGATGTGCCGGCAGATAGCAGAGGCCGGTGGAGGGGCATATATTCATGTGGAAAACAATTCAAATGCCCAACAGCAACTCGAAGACCAACTCGACAAACTGGCAAAACAGGAAACCATGAGCACCATTTACAGCGATTTCGATGAGCAATTCCAAGCCTTTGCCATTCTCGCCATATTGATGCTCATAATAGAAATATTTGTGCTCGAGAGACAAAATCAGATGATTGGACGAATGAGGTTCTTTCAGAGAAAAGGTAAGACAACAATAATGTTCATCATGTTGATGGCAATGGCATCAACAACAGCCTTGGCACAGAGCGACAGACTGGAAATACGAAAGGGCAACAAGGAATTTAGGGCTGGCAACAACCAACAAGCAGAGGTGGCATACCGAAAATCCATAGAAAGAAACAAGGCAAATGCCGAGGCGCATTTCAATCTTGGAAATGCACTGCTGGCGCAAGGTAAAGACTCGGCTGCCATAGAAGAATATCAGACTGCTGCAGACTTGCAGAAAGTGCCAATGAGAAAAGCACAGATATACCATAACATTGGTGTGGTATGTCAGAGCAAAAAACTCTATCAGGATGCTATCAACCATTATAAAAAGGCGCTGAGACTGAACCCGCACGACAACATGACACGATATAATCTCGAACTATGCAAGAGAGAGGCAAAGAAACAGCAGCAGAACCAGCAGAACCAGCAGAACCAGCAAAATAAGCAAAATAAGCAAGATAAAGACAAACAAAACAAAGATCAAAAAGACAAACAGAAGCAGCAAAAGCAGAATGAAGACAAGCAGAAAGAGCAGCAGGAACGCAACAAAATGAGTCGAGACAATGCGGAACAACTGCTTAATGCTGCCATACAGCAAGAGAAGAATACAAACGACAAGATAAAGAAGGCAATGAGACAGCCTGCTTCGAGAAAACTGGAGAAAAACTGGTGACATCATCTCGAGCTATGCTAACAAGACAACTGAAAACAAATTAATATATGATTATATCAAGGCGATTATATATACTCTTATCCTTCTGCCTCATGACTGTGGCAGGATATGGACAAACCATGACGGCATCTGCTCCTTCTACAGTGGAGGAGGGAGACCAGTTTAGGTTGACATACCATATTGATACACAAGATGTGAATAGCGCACCAGCAGTGAAAATACCGGCGGAGTTTGAAGTGCTCATGGGGCCAAGCACATCACGGCAGAGTAGTTTCCAGATCATAAACGGGCATACCAAGTCGTCGTCGTCGATAACATTCACCTATATCCTTTCGCCAACAAAGAAAGGTACCTACACTATACCCGCTGCCACTATAAAGGTGGGCGGCAAGAGCATAAAATCTGCATCGCTGACCATCAATGTGGTGGCAGGACAGCATGGTGGGCAAAGCCACTATGGTGGAGGAGGTAACGGCAGCAGACAAGGTGCTCAACCACAGATAAGACCAAGTGGAAGTGCTATCTCATCTTCTGACCTCTTCATCAAGGTGAGCGCAAACAAAAAACAGGTGCATGAGCAAGAACCTATCTTGCTGACATACAAGGTCTATACCCTTGTGGGACTCACTTCGCTGGCTGGCAAAATGCCCGACCTTAAGGGATTTCACACTCAGGAGATACAACTGCCACAGCAGAAGAGTTTCAAAGTGGAAACCATCAATGGACGCCCATACCGTACGGTCACATGGAGCCAGTATGTGATGTTTCCACAGATGACTGGCAAACTGGAAATACCAAGTATCTCCTTTGACGGAGTGGTGATGCAGCAAAACAGAAATATCGATCCTTTTGAGGCATTCTTTAATGGTGGTTCCGGTTATGTGGAGGTGAAAACCAAAATCAAGGCTCCGGGCATAACCATAAACGTGCTGCCGCTGCCAGCACGTCCCGCAAATTTCTCTGGTGGAGTGGGGCATTTCAATATCTCTGCGCAAATGAACAAATCGGAGGTGAAAGCCAACGACCCCATCACGCTTAGGGTGATAGTAAACGGCAGTGGCAACCTCAAACTCATCAAGCAGCCTGAAGTTAAATGGCCAAAGGATTTCGACAAGTATGACGCCAAGGTGACCGACAAGACCAAACTGACTACCAATGGCGTGGAAGGCAATATGGTGTATGATTTCATGGCTGTGCCACGCCACCAGGGCACGTTTGAAATACCTCCAATTGAGTTCGTATATTATGATACCCAAATGGGTAATTACAAGACCATACGCACACAGAATTTCAGTGTAAACGTGCTGAAAGGTAGCGGAGTGGGAAGAGTGGACAACTATACTGGACAGGAAGATGTAAGACAGTTGGCCATGGACATCAGATATATCAAGACTGGTAAGGCAAAAACCATTGACAAGGATAATCTCTTCTTCGGTTCTACACGCTATGTGATCACCCTGATCATTCTCACCATTGTGTTTATCTCGCTGTTTGTAATCTTCCGTAAGCGTGCATTGGAGAGAGCCAACATAACCAAACTGCGTGGTAAGAAAGCTAACAAGGTGGCAACGAGAAGGTTGAAACTGGCTGCTCAACTTATGGCAGAGGGCAAGAGCGATCGCTTCTATGATGAGGTGATGCGTGCCTTGTGGGGATATGTGAGCGACAAACTGTCGATGCCAGCAGAGAGTCTGTCGAGGGATAATATCTCTTCTGCCCTTGCCGACCATAGTGTAGATGACGACACCATACAGATGTTTATAGCCGCTCTTGAAGAGTGTGAGTATGAGCGTTTCGCTCCAGGCGATGCTTCTGGCAATATGCAGAAAACATACGAGGCAGCCATGTCTGCCATTACCAAGATAGAAAACACAATGAAGAAGAAACGCAATGGTAAATCCTACGGAGGCTCCCTTTCGGTGGTGCTGATGATGCTGATGCTTACCATGGGAGTGGCTGAGGGTACTGCCGTGACAAAAGAAAATGCTGATAGCGCATACGCACGTCAGCAGTATCAGCAGGCTGCAAAGGATTATGAGGAGGTGATAAGTCGCAACGGAGAAAGTGCCGACCTGTATTATAATCTCGCCAATGCCTATTATAGGATGGACAATATACCAATGGCTGTACTCAATTATGAGAGGGCCTTACTTCTCTCGCCTGGAGATGGAGACATTAGGTTTAATCTCGATATGGCACGGTCTAAGACCATAGACAAGATAACGCCCGAGAGCGAGATGTTTTTTGTTACATGGTTTAAGGCGGCTGTTAATATCATGAGTGCGGATGCATGGGCGGTGGCGGCAGTGGTAGCACTTGCCATAGCCATAGTGATGCTGCTCATCTATCTGTTCGCCTACCGTATATGGCTCAGAAAACTCGGCTTCTTCAGTGGCATTGCCGCACTGCTGCTTTTCATCACTGCCAACATATTCGCCAAGATACAGCACGACCAACTCACCAACCGCACGGGAGCCATCATCATGCAGTCGGCGGTTTCGGTCAAGAGTGCTCCTGCCAATAGCGGTACAGACCTTTTCATACTCCATGAGGGTACAAGGGTGGAAATCGTTGATTCTCAGATGAAAGACTGGAAGCAGGTGAAAGTGGCTGACGGCAAACAGGGATGGGTGCCCGCACGCTCAATAACTGTAATTTAACTCTTATCAACAGAATGAATTATGCAGGAACTCATATCATTAGACCAGCAGTTGCTATTGTGGTTTAACGGCAGCGACTCTCTCTTTATTGACTCTATGGCCATGACGCTTACCAGCAAATGGACATGGATACCCTTATACCTGTCGCTTTTCTATCTCGTATTGAAAAACAATGAAAGTATGAGACAGATACTGCTCATCATTGGGTGCGCTGCACTATGTGTAGTAATGGCCGGCACCGTAGATGATATGATAGTGAAACCCCTGGTGGCAAGACCACGCCCCACACATGACTTGCAGATAGGAATGCTTGTGGATGTGGTAAACGAATACCGAGGCGGGCGCTATGGCTTCTTCTCTGCACATGCCGCCAATACCTTCAGCGTGGCTATCTTCTTCAGTCTCGTAGTCAGACACCGCATACTGACTATCTTTATGGTTACATGGTCGCTGGTGAACTGCTGGACACGAATGTATCTTGGCGTGCATTACCCTGGAGATATACTTTGCGGACTGATTTGGGGAGCAATAGTGGGAACTACCGCTTATGCCATCTACATGCGATTCTCTCCAAATTATCAGACCATGAGCCGCTTTATCTCGTCGGCATATACAAGA
>JALFPC010000036.1 GCA_022782305.1 Prevotella sp.
TATATAGTCAAATGGGCAAAAGTAACGGTGAGTGACGGAGTTGATTCTGTTGTGCTGACTGGCAAATATGACAACAATTATTTCCCTCCATACATATATACAACAGGTAGGATGAGAGGAAAGGCTGGTCATACATATTACCTCACTATCAAAGAGAATGATAATATTGTCAGATCGGTCACCACTATACCTGTTAATGCGCCAGATGTTGATTTTAAAGTGGAAATGAGGTCTTCAAATGACTCGCTATACCAGATTACTGCTTGTTTGTCTGATTCTAATGAGCAAGCGGATTATTATCAGATATTCAGTCGCGTGGGAGTAAACACCTCACAATATTCTGCTGCCTTCTTGGGTAGCTTGAGTGATGCAACACTTGGAGATTATGCCGAGATACCTGTGTATCGAGGGAAAGCTTTGTCAGATAGCGTACAGTATACCCCATATTATCACATAAGCGATTCCGTTTCTGTAAAGATTGCATCTGTTGATGAGGATTCATTTCATTTCTGGAGTGATTTTACAAACAATATATCCCTTTCTTCAAATTTCTTCCTTTCTCCTTCCAACAATATATACTCTAATGTGAAAGGAGCAATAGGATGTTGGTATGGTATGAATCCTATAGAAAAACATTTTATTATAGCAGACCACAAATAGTTATTTGCACATTGCTGGCGAAAACGGAGCATACCCACCCACTAAGAGTGGTTCAATCCACCCACTTGTGAGCTGAAAATCGGCTTGAAATCGGCTGAAAAACGGAGCATGTCCGTTCACCTGTTGCGAGAATATATGAGCCTGAGATGTGAATTATACAAAACAAAATGCAGAAACTGATGGATTTTATCTTCTATAAAAGATAAAATCACTATCTTTGCAGAAAATTCAATCTATAAAATATATGCAAGCAATAGTAAGACATAGTTATCTTGACAGGATTGAGAAATATCTTGGTAAGGATACCATCATTATTATAGTTGGTCAGCGACGAGTGGGAAAGAGTTACACCCTGCGGCTCTTTAGAGATAAAGTGGCAAATGACATTAATGCAAATATTATCTTCATTGACAAAGAGAAACATGAGTACAGAGATATTCAGACAGACCAGGACTTGAATGCCTATATTGATGAACGTAGAGATAAAACCAAGACCAACTATATCTTGATAGATGAAGTGCAGGATATTGATGGATTTGAGAAAAGTATTAGAAGTTATTATGAGGAACCAGATGTTGAACTCATTGTGACTGGTTCAAACTCCAATATGCTCAGCAGTGACTTAGCTAATAAAATTGGCGGTCGTTACAAGGAAATCTTTGTTCAGGCGCTTAGTTACGAGGAATTTATGGAGTTTCATGATTTGCCCGACAGTGATGATACCTTGGCAAAGTATATTCAGTTTGGAGGATTGCCAGGATTGAAAAAGATTGGGCTTGATGAGCAGGATGCACGGGAGTATCAGATGGATATCTATAGTACAGTATTGCTGAAGGATGTTATCAGGCGGAATAATATCCGCAATGTGACATTTTTGGAGAATCTTGCGCATTTCATAGCTGACAATGCAGGGAAAATGTGTTCTGCCAACAGCATAGCAAAGTATATGAGGTCTCAAGGTGAAAACATAACATCATCTGCTATTATCAATTATGCCAGATATTTGTGTGAATCATATATGATACAAAAAGTAAACAGGTATGATATTCACGGAAAGAAGATCTTTGAGAGCAATGAAAAATATTATTTTGAAGATAATGGCATTCGTAATGCCCTCGTAGGTGGTTCGCGTGAGAGGGATATTGAGAAGGTGATAGAGAATATCATCTACAATCATCTTGTCCGTCTTGGTTATGATGTGATGATTGGACAATTACAGGTTGGCGAGATTGATTTCGTCTGTACGAAGCCCCAAGGTGAAAGGATATACGTGCAGGCTGCTTATATTATTGCAGACAATAACACGTATGAGCGTGAATTTGGCAATCTCCGTGCCATCAAGGATAATTATCCCAAATATGTCATCTCTATGACACCGTTGGTTACCAAGTCTGATGATAATGGCATAACACATCTTCATCTCAGGAAGTTCTTGACAGAAGGGATATAGGGGTAATAGGGTGATTGATAGCAAAGAGAAAGCACTTGCGAGTAATCGCAAGTGCTTTCTCTTTGGCGGTGGGCCATCTAGGGCTTGAACCTAGGACCTCCAGATTATGAGTCTGTTGCTCTAACCAACTGAGCTAAAAGCCCGTGAAACACATGGTGTGTCTCATTTCCGTGTGCAAAGGTACAGTGTTTTCTTTAAATAACCAAATATTTTTTGTAAAAAGTAGTAAAAAGCAATGAGAATACTTTAATTATCAACAAAAAACCATGCCCATTACCTATCATATCACATTATTTGTGTAACTTTGCACCATATTAAATATATATATTAAAGTGAAAGATACTGATACAGATAAACAGGTCATGGGCCTGACATCACAACAAGTTGAAGCAAGTAGAGAGAAGTGGGGAGAGAACTTGCTTACTCCTCCAGCCAAAACATCCGTTTGGCGGTTGTATATAGAGAAATATAATGATCCTATGGTAAAGATTCTCTTGGTGGCCGCAGTTATATCACTTGTTTTGTCGTGTGTAAAGGGGGATTTTATGGAAACCATAGGAATATTTCTTGCTATCTTCTTTGCCACAACAGTTGGATTCTATTTTGAGCGAGATGCCGCACGCAAATTTGATGTGCTCACCGCCCTTGGCGAAGAGTCGCCAGTAAAAGTGGTGCGTGAAGGAAAGGTTACGGAGATACACCGCCGCGATGTGGTGGTGGGCGATGTGGTGCTCCTTCAGGTGGGCGACGAAATTCCTGCCGACGGCTTGCTCACCATGGCTACCGACCTGCAGATTGACGAGTCGTCGCTTACTGGCGAACCTATCATCACCAAGAGTGTGAAGATAATAGATGACGGCGCTACCTATCCCTCTAACACGGTATGGCGTTCGACGATGGTGATGAACGGAAGTGGTATGATGATCGTGAGTGCAGTGGGAGATGCTACGGAGATAGGCAAGGTGGCACGCAAGTCTACAGAGATTACTGCTGTTAAGACTCCACTCAATATACAACTGACCAAACTGGCTAAACTTATTAGCAAGATAGGAGGGGCTATATCGGTGTTGGCCTTCCTCCTTTTCCTCATACATGATATCATGACCAACAGCCTTTGGTATACAGATCAGTATATAGACATGTTTGAGGTAGTGCTCAAGTATTTTATGATGGCGGTGACACTCATCGTTATGGCTGTGCCTGAGGGGCTGCCAATGGCGGTAACTCTGGCCTTGGCTCTAAACATGCGACGCATGCTCAAGAGTAATAACCTGGTAAGAAAACTGCATGCCTGCGAAACTATGGGTGCCGTTACGGTGATATGTACTGACAAGACAGGCACTCTTACGCAAAATAAAATGCAGGTGGGTGAGATGATTATTGAAGGTGATGGACTGTTGCTGCCTGTTAGCATGGCTGTAAACTCTTCGGCTAATCTCGATGGTGAGCGTGGCATAGGTAATCCTACTGAGGTGGCCCTGCTGCTATGGTTGAAACAAGAGGGGTATGACTATCAGAAGTTGCGTGCGGACCATGGTATAGAATGGTTGCTGCCTTTCTCCACCGAGCGTAAGATGATGGCCACGATGACCACCGTGGATGGTAAGCGCATACTCTTTGTGAAGGGTGCCCCAGAGATGATTATCAGTCATTGCAGTCTTGACGGCGATGACTTGTTGCGGGTGAGCAATCAACTATATGCTTGCCAGGCTAAGGCTATGCGCACTCTTGCATTCGCCTATGCCTATGCCAATGATAAGGATGGAGCTACTATGATTAATGATATCCGCGAGGGTAGGGAAGTGCTCACCTTCCAGGCCGTGGCAGCCATTAGTGATCCTCTGAGAGAAGAGGTGCCCATGGCAGTGAGCGAATGCCATAGTGCTGGAATAGAAGTAAAAGTGGTTACCGGCGATACTTCTGCCACAGCCATAGAGATAGCACGCCAGATAGGTATATGGAATGAAGAGATGCCCGATGGTGCCCAGATTACCGGGCAGGAGTTTGAGGCTCTCAGCGATGAGGAGGCCTATGAGCGTGTGGCTACGCTCAAGGTGATGAGTCGCGCTCGTCCTGCCGACAAGCAACGCTTGGTAAACATGCTGCAGAAGCGAGGAGAGGTGGTGGCGGTGACCGGAGATGGCACTAATGATGCACCAGCCCTTAATCATGCCCATGTAGGACTGTCGCTGGGGTCTGGCACCAGTGTGGCCAAGAATGCCAGTGATATGACCCTTATCGACGACTCTTTCGGCAGTATAGTGCGTGCTGTGCAGTGGGGCCGATCGCTGTATAAGAATATCCAGCGCTTTATCTTCTTCCAGTTGGTTGTAAACGTGACGGCGCTGCTACTTGTGCTCTTCGGTTCGGTGATAGGAACAGAACTGCCACTCACCATCACTCAGATATTATGGATAAACCTTATCATGGACACCTTTGCCGCCATGGCACTGGCATCGCTGCCCGCTGAGCGTGAGGTGATGAGTGAGAAACCGCGCAACCAGGCTGACTTTATCATAACTCGCAGCATGGCATGGGCCATAACCTTGATAGGTCTTGTGTTTTCTGTGCTGATGATGATATTGCTCTATCATTGTGAGATGGTGGCAGGCATGTCATTGAGCGAGTTGACCATCTTCTTCACTGTTTTCGTAATGCTGCAATGGTGGAATATGTTTAATGCCAAAACACTCGGTTCTAATCATAGCGCATTCAAGGGGTTTTTGGAAGACCGTGCCCTGATGCTCGTGCTCGGCATGATACTGGCTGGTCAGTGGGCAATAGTAACATTTGGCGGAAAGATGTTTCGTACTACACCCCTCGACATTGAGACATGGCTACTCATAATCATTGCTACATCGCCAGTGATGCTTATTGGCGAGGCCTCGAGGGCTTGGCTCAGACTAAGAAGGAGGGGAGCATAATGAGAACAGTGATGTTGACATCAGAAGGTATGGACATGCAACCTTGTGTGGCCACCATAGGATTCTTTGACGGTGTGCACAAGGGGCATCAGTATCTTGTGTCGGCGGTAATAGAAGAAGCCCATCAGCGTGATTTACAGTCTATGGTTATCACTTTCGACCGACATCCTCGAGAGGTGCTCGGAAGCGATTTCGTTCCACGCATGCTCAGCACATACGACGAGAAACTTATCATGCTCTCAAAGACGGGAGTGGACACCGCCGTGGTGCTACCCTTTGACCGAGAGATGGCATCGCTGACCGCCTATGATTTTATGCGCGATGTGTTGAGAGACCGTTTGAATGTCAAGGTATTGGTGATTGGTTATGACAACCGTTTCGGTAGCCGTGGCTCTGATGTTTTCGATGATTATGTGAGATATGGGCGCGAGTTGGGCATAGATGTAATCAGCAGCCAGTCATTGGAACTGTCGGGAGTGAAGGTTAGTTCATCTGTGGTGCGCTCGCTTATTCAGGAAGGAGAGATTGAGATGGCCCACCGCTGTCTTGGTTATCCTTATACTATAGTAGGTACAGTGGTCAAGGGGTATCATATAGGTACTGGCATTGGTTTCCCAACAGCCAATATCACTGTTGACGACCCACGTAAGCTCATTCCTTCGCCAGGGGTCTATGCTGTATGGGTGCGGCTGTCGGGCAGTATGGAGCGCAAGCAAGCCATGATGAATATAGGCATGCGTCCCACTTTTGATGGTAGGGAAACCACCCTTGAGGTGCACATACTGCATTATAGTGGCAATCTATATGGCGAGCATCTCTCAGTATCTTTCATCAAAAGGTTGCGCCAGGAGCATAAATTCCGTAGTGTGGCCGAACTAACCAATCAGTTGCATGCCGATGCCCAGCAGGCTGAGGAGGTGCTTGGTAATCAAGAATAATAACAAGAAAATCTATTAATAAGAAATGAAGAATGCTTTGATATATCTGATCGTGTTTGCAGCCCTACAGATTTTAGTAGAGAGTGTGCTGCAACTGATATCTACCCAGGTATTGGCTGAGCCTCTTTCGGTTGTTAATATCACCATCATGAGCATGTCGCTCAGTGGGGTAATCATTCTCTGCCTGTTTGTCAAATTGCGTTGGGCAGAGGTGTCGCCAGCATATCTGCGTAGCCGTCAGTGGGGAGTGCTCGTATGGAGTGCTCTTGCATCGTTGGGTATGCTTGTGCCCTCGTTGTGGATTCAGGAGATGCTACCTCCGTTGCCCGATTTACTTCAGGAGATTATGACCGATGTGATGAAGGAACCGTTGGGATATATGGCGGTGGGAGTGTTTGCACCGATAGTAGAGGAACTGGTCTTTAGGGGAGCCATTCTTGCTGCACTGCTTACTGCGTTTCCCCGCAGTTGGCATGGCATAGTCGTTTCGGCCCTTCTCTTTGCCCTCATACATTTTAATCCTGCCCAGATGCCCCATGCTTTTGTAGGTGGTGTGCTGTTGGGTTGGATGTATGTGCGCACGGGCAGTATAGTGCCGGGAGTGGTTTTTCATTGGACCAACAATACCATAGCATATATACTGTGTAATATACTGCCAGATCCAAATATCACGCTTACAGAGTTTTATCATGGCAACACCCAGAGTGTGCTGCTTTCGGTGCTATTCTCGCTCTGTATCTTTATTCCCTCGCTGCTGCAGCTCAACAGGATGATGAAGAAAGCATAAGAGATAAGACACGGCAGAAAATGAAAGGGCCGCCCTTCAGATGAGGAGCGACCCTTTAACTTTAGTATGTTATGAAAAATTTGAGAGAGTTATGAAACTTCACAGTTTCATTTTGTTTTATAAACATGATTATATTGTATTGAAAGCATAGAAAAAAATCACGTTAAGTATGTCTGCCAGCCTGTTTGCGAGTAATCTGTTGCGATGTCTTGCCAGCCACATTATTGGAGAGCATGTTTACAAACTCATCGTCGATGTCGCCAGTCAGATTGACAATAACCAACTTGTCATCGCTGACATGAAGCAGAACAAGTTCAACCGTCTGACCATTTTTGAGTTGACGTGAATAGAAGACACCCTTTTTATTGTCGTCTTCATACGATTTGCTCATCTTGAATCTCTTGGCATTACGTTTCATCAGTATTTCTGCCTGGGCGAAATAATACTCGCCGTTTATGTTGGCTGTGATGATCTGTGCGCTTTTGAGTTTCTGTATGGCCTGCACCATTCTTTCGTTGTGGTTTTGGTTTTGTTGGCGCGTCATCATGTCCATCATCTTTGGGCTTACGGCGACGCACTGCAGAATGGAGTCGCCCTTGCATTCCCTCATGAACTTGGTGGCGAAGTCAATGGTTTTCTGCGCATTGGCCGAGCATGCCAGCATTATTATGTAAATAAAGCAAAGAACTCTTTTCATTATCTCAATGAGTCATTGGTCACAATAGATGACTTTGCCATGGCGAGAGAGTCGTTTTCTCTTACGCTCACCAATCCTTCCGACACGAGTTGCAATGCGTTTTCCATCTTGTCGTATGCAGCCTGCGGGTCGTTATAGGTATCTTTGATATTGGCATAGTCTATTTCTTCGTCGGTGCTCTCGCTGTTGAAAGAGAGTTGTGCGGCATTGCCCAGAGTGACTATCATGGCCACTACGGCAGCAGCCTTGAACAGCGGTTTGAGCCTGGTGGCGAGAGGGATGGTGATGGCCTTTACGGTCTTCGTTTCTTCCTCTTCTGTGAGGCTGAGAATCTTGGAATCGAAGTCATCTCCGAGAGATAACTCTTCGCCCTCTGTATGCTGCAGCACAAAGAGTTCGCGGTATTTGGCGAGGCTGTCGGGCACATCATCCTGGCTGAAGAATGTGCGCAGTATGGCTTCCTCTTGGAGGGTGGTCTCGCATCTCCAGTATTTGTCCAACAGTTGTTCAATGTACTTATAGTCCATAATTCTCTTTTTCTGAATATCTTTGTTTTATTGTTTGCCTTGCCCTAAAGAGGTTTACTTTTACCTGCTCTTCGCTCACATTCATGATGAGGGCTATTTCCTTGTATGTCTTGCCTTCGAAGTCTCTGAGTTGTATCACTGTTCGTTGCTTCTCAGGCAGTTTGTTGATGAGGTCTCTTACTATCTGCAGCCTGTCGTGCTGCATGGTTTGCTCCTCGGGGTTGGCATTGTATGACCTGTCGGCATGTTCGGGCCCAGAGTCATCATCGAGCGACTGGTTGTTGTTTGCCATTCTCCTTGTTTTGTCGATGGCGAGGTTGCGGCATATGGTCATGCATAGCGCTTCCATAGAGTCGATGTTGTGCCAGTCTTCTCGTTTGTTCCACACTTTAATCATTGTTTCCTGCACGACATCTTCTGCCTCTGCGCTATCGAGAGTGATGCGCATGGCAAGCCGGAAGAGTATGTTCTTGAGCGGCAATACATCGTTGCGGAAACTATAATTTTTCATCCTCTCTATATTGGTGACGAATGGTTTGGATAAAAGTTACAGTGTGGTATGATTTTTTTTATTTATTTTTCAAGGATTGTGGTTCCGTGTTTGCCGTCGATGGCATTTGCGTTTGTTATCACCACTTTTTTCACACCCTGTCTGATGGCAGCCAGTGCGTTTTCTATTTTGGGTATCATGCCTCCGGCTATTGTGCCATTGTCTACGAGGGTATGGAAATCGTTGGCGGTAATCACGGGAATGACGCTGTTGTCATCGTTGGCATTGGCAAGCACGCCATTTTTCTCAAAGCAGTACATCAGTGTCACATCGTAATGTTTTGCCAGGGCCTTGGCGGTTTCTGCTGCTATGGTGTCGGCATTGGTATTGAGGATGTTTCCCTGGCCATCGTGTGTCAGCGGCGCCATTACAGGGGTGATGCCCTGCTCAATGATATTATGAAGGATATCACTATCGGCACGGTCTACATCGCCCACAAATCCAAAGTCAACACCATCCTTAAGAGGTCTTTTATGAGAGAGCATCACGTTCATGTCGGCACCAGTCAGACCAAGGGCGTTTACTCCCAGGGATTGCAGTTTGGCCACCACATTCTTGTTGACCAGGCCACCATAAACCATGGTAACCACCTCGAGCATGTCTTGGTCGGTGATGCGTCTGCCATTTACCATCTTGCTTTCGATGCCCAGTTTGGAGGCTATGACAGTGGCGCTGCGGCCGCCCCCGTGCACTAATACTTTTCTGCCCTTTATATCCTTGAATGCAGAGAGCAGATTATACAATTGGGAGCCGTCTTCCACGACGGCTCCACCCACTTTAACTACAGTAATTGTTTCTTTCATACTTTGTTATGATAGGAGCATAAGATATGTGCTCCCGGTTATTATTCCAAGTAAGTATATCCATAGAGTCCTGAGCGGTAGTTAGACAAGAATTCCTTGCCCTCTTCGAGAGAGATCTTGCCCGATTTGACACTCTTGGCCACCCATATCTCCAATTGTCTAACCAGTTTTTTCGGGTCATACTGCACATAGTCGAGCACTTCTGCTACTGTTTCTCCGTCTATCACCTGGTCTATATGGTATTTGTTGTCTTTTACGCTGATATGAACGGCTGTGGTATCTCCGAAGAGGTTATGCATATCTCCGAGTATCTCCTGATAGGCTCCCACGAGAAAGACACCGAGATAGTAGGGCTCGTTCTTCTTAAGCGAGTGAACAGGCAGGATATGTGAGTTGTTTCTGTTTGTCACAAAGTTGGCTATCTTGCCATCGCTATCGCAGGTGATATCCTGAAGGGTGGCGCTGCGTGTGGGTCTCTCGTTTAGTCTCTGTAGCGGCACTATGGGGAAGAGTTGGTCTATGGCCCATGAGTCTGGGAGAGACTGGAAGAGTGAGAAATTGCAGAAATACTTGTCGGCAAGCAGTTTGTCGAGGTTCATAAGTTCCTCTGGGGTATGCTTGAGATGCTTTGCCAGAATGTTTATCTCATGGCAGACGCTCCAGTACATACGTTCGATGTCGGCCCTGGTCTTGAGGTCTACGAGGCCATGGCTGAAGAGGTCGAGGGCTTCTTCTCTGATTTGTTCGGCATCGTGCCAGTCTTCAAGCATGTTTCTTGGGGTTAGGTTATCCCATATCTCATAGAGGTCTTTAACCAGTTGGTGACTATCTTCTGCGGGTTCATAGTCATCCTCCATTTCAGGCAGCGATGCTGTTTCGAGCACGTCTATGACCATCACTGAGTGGTGTGCAGTGAGTGAGCGTCCGCTTTCTGTTATGATGTTTGGATGAGGCAGTCCGTTTTTGTCGGCAGCATCTACGAAGGTATAGATACAGTCGTTTACATATTCCTGTATGGAGTAGTTGACAGAACTTTCGCTGCTCGACGACCTTGTGCCATCGTAGTCAACGCCCAGGCCGCCTCCGCAGTCAACGAAGTTTACGTCATAACCCATCTTATGCAGTTGGATATAGAACATTGAGGCTTCTCTCAGTGCTGTCTGTATGCGTCTGATCTTTGTTATCTGGCTGCCGATATGGAAATGGATGAGTTTGAGGCAGTCGTGCATGCCTTTTTTGTCGAGAAGTTCGAGTGCCTCGAGAAGTTCGCTACTGGTGAGTCCGAACTTGCTGGCATCGCCGCCGCTATCTTCCCATTTGCCGCTACCCGACGAAGCGAGTTTTATCCTAATGCCGAGGTTTGGTTTGACATTAAGTTTTTTTGCCACTCTTGCAATGGTTTCCAGTTCATTCAGTTTCTCAACCACAATGAAGATCCTTTTGCCCATTTTCTGTGCGAGCAGGGCCAGTTCGATATAACTTTGGTCTTTATATCCATTGCAGATGATGAGCGAGTCGCTTTGGCATTGCACTGCTATCACGGCATGCAGTTCGGGTTTTGAACCCGCTTCCAGTCCGAGGTTGAATTTCTTTCCGTGGCTGATGATTTCTTCCACCACGGGTTGCATCTGGTTGACCTTGATAGGATAGATGATAAAGTTTTCGCCTTTGTAGTTATACTCCTGAGCCGCTTTTTGGTAGCAACTGCTCGTTTTCTCTATTCTGTTGTCGAGGATGTCGGGGAATCGTAACAACACCGGCGAGGCCACATCCCTCAGTGCCAGTTCATCCATCACTTCTCGCAAGTCAATCTGCACGTTGTCCTTGCATGGCGTAGCATACACGTTGCCTTGCTCGTTTACTCCAAAGTAGGATGTACCCCATCCACAGATGTTATACAGTTCTTTAGAGTCTTCAATGGTCCATTTCTTCATTTCTGATGTTTAGTAGGTCTAAGATCTTGTTAACAGATATTTTTATTTTCTCGTAATTGTCCATGAGGTCCACATTCAGTGTATATTGCGCTTTGGAGTAGAAGGGGTCTCTTATCTGCAGTTGCTGGCATATATATTCATGGAGTTCTTCTTCGCTTTTACCCTTGATGAGCGGTCTTTCTGTTTTGCCCATTTTGAGATGCTTGAGCAGCACGTGGGGGGATGCCTTGAGATACACCACCTGCCCTTGCTGGTTGAGGTAATCCATATTGTCATAGAAGCAAGGTGTGCCCCCTCCGCAACTGATTACCACGTTTTCAAATTCTGCCACTTCATGCAGCATGTTATGCTCGATTTTTCTGAATCCCTCCTCACCCTTCTCTGCGAATATCTGAGACACCGTTTTTCTCATTCTGCTCTCTATATACCAGTCGAGGTCATAGAATTCGAGTCCGAGTGTTTTGGCGAGCGCTTTGCCCACGGTTGTTTTGCCAGCGCCCATATATCCTACGATGATGATGCGTATCATTTTGACTTTTTGGTTGGAGTGGAGTTGATTACTTCCATGCATTGTTCGATGGTCAGGTCGGCAGCCTTATCGTGCAATGACTTAGGCAGTCTGTAGTTGGTGCCCTTATAAGCGATATATGGCCCGTATCTGCCGTTGAGCACTTCCATTTCGGGATCTTCCTCAAAAGTCTTGATATGTTTTTGTTTCTCTGCTGTGCGATTCTTCTCGATAAGTTGTATTGCTTTGTCGAGGGTGATGGTCATGGGGTCTTCGCCCTTTGGCAGCGACACATATTTCTTGTTATGTAGTATGTAAGGTCCGAAACGTCCGGCTCCCACTCTTACTTCTGTGTCTTCGAACAAACCGAGTGTGCGAGGCAGTTTAAACAGTTCGAGAGCTTCCTCGAGTGTGATGGTTTCAAGGCTTTTGTCGGATGGTACCTGTGCAAACAGCGGTTTTTCTTTGTCTTCGGCAGAACCAATCTGCACCACTGGTCCAAATCGTCCTATCTTTACGTATACCGGCTTGTTGCTCTTTGGGTCGTTGCCCAGATACTTTTCTCCGGCCTTATGCTCTGAGCGTGCGTTCATGGTGTTGTCAACGGTAGGTTTGAATTCTTTGTAGAACTCGCTCATCATGTCGGTCCACTGTTCGTTGCCGTCGGCAATCTCGTCAAACTGCTGCTCCACCTTTGCCGTGAAGTTATAATCCATGATAGATGGGAAGTATTCGATAAGGAAGTCGTTGACCACTATGCCTATATCGCTTGGTAGCAGTTTGCCCTTTTCGCTTCCAGTCGTCTCTTTTTTGATTGTTTGCTTTATCTGTATGCCCTTGAGAGTGTCTACGGTATAGCGTCTTTCTTCTCCTGGTTTGTCGCCTTTCCTCACATACTCCCTCTGCTGTATGGTGCTGATGGTGGGGGCGTATGTAGAAGGTCTGCCAATGCCCAGTTCTTCGAGTTTATGTACGAGGCTTGCTTCTGAGTATCTTAGTGGTCCCTGGCTAAATCGTTCTGTGGCGGCTATCTCTCTGCGGTTGAGGCTGTCGCCCTGCTTGAGGTCGGGAAGTGTGTGAAGCAGGCTGTCGTCGTCGGCATTCTCGTCGTCTGTCGACTCGTTGTAAACCTTGAGGAAACCGTCGAAGGTGACTATCTGTCCTGTGGCCTGGAACTGGTCGTCGAGAATACCGTCTGGAGTAACGATATTGATATTGATGATAGTCTTTTCTATTTCAGCATCGGCCATCTGGCTGGCTGCTGTGCGTTTCCATATCAAGTCATAGAGTCGCTTCTCCTGCACGTTGCCATCTATGGTGGTGGCGCTCATATAAGTAGGTCTGATGGCCTCGTGAGCCTCCTGAGCACCTTTTGAGTTGGTGTGGTATTGTCTTACCTTGCTGTATTCCTCGCCCCATAGTTTCTTTATCTCCTCCTTGCATGCGCCTATGCAGAGTGATGAGAGGTTTACGGAGTCGGTACGCATGTATGTGATGAGACCGTTTTCATACAGTCTTTGGGCCATCATCATGGTTTGCGAAACGGTGAATCCCAGTTTTCGTGCGGCCTCCTGCTGTAGAGTAGAGGTGGTGAAAGGAGGTGCTGGAGTGCGCTTCATTGGTTTTTTGCTTACAGCATCCACTATGAACTTGGCATTTTTGCATTTTTCGAGGAATGCTATTACTTCGTCGTGTTTTGTGAATTTCTGTGGCAGTTCGGCTTTTACTTCTGTGGCTGAGCCATCAGGGTTGTCATATCCGAATATTGCGCTCACCTTATAATAGGGTTCGCTCTTGAAAGACTGTATCTCCCTTTCGCGCTCCACTATGAGTCTCACTGCCACGCTCTGCACGCGACCTGCTGAAAGGGCGGGTTTCACTTTGCGCCATAATACCGGTGAGAGCATGAATCCTACAAGTCTGTCGAGCACACGTCTGGCTTGCTGTGCATTCACCAAGTTCATGTCGATATGTCGTGGGTTTTCTATGGCAGCCAGTATGGCTGGCTTGGTTATCTCGTGGAATACTATGCGGTTTGTTTTCTGTTCGTCCAATCCGAGCACTTCGCACAGATGCCATGATATAGCCTCTCCTTCGCGGTCTTCATCGGATGCGAGCCATATCTTGTCTGCTTTCTTGGCGTTGCTTTTGAGCTCTGCCACAAGTTTTTTCTTCTCTTCAGGAATTTCGTATGTTGGGTGAAGGTTGTCGGTGTCGATGCTCAGTTCGCGCTTTTTTAGGTCGCGGATATGACCATAACTCGACATGACCTTAAAGTCTTTCCCTAAAAATTTCTCTATAGTCTTGGCCTTTGCAGGTGACTCGACTATTACCAGATTCTTTTGCATATCTCAGATTATTTATCTATTATTTGGTGTGCAAAAGTAATCAAAAGTTTTTCTTTCACCTTATTATATGTAGAGATTTTTGTTTTTTTAAGAAAAATGGGCCTAATATATATGGGCTCTGACAAATAATGTATGTCGGAGCCCATATATGTAAGTTCTTTTATTATCGTTGACTATAGGTGGGAATTTATAGAACCCACCTATAATCAGAAGAACACCTGTCTGCTTGCCACAAAGCGTCTCACGGCCTCGCGTATGGAGTCAAGTCCAAACTCCTCTGTTTTTATTTCAGAGAGTGGCATCCAGAAGCAGTCGGCGGCATCGTCGCCAGCTTTTAGGGTTACGTCGCCTTCTATGCGGCATCTGTAGAAAAGGTCGAGGGTGTGCACGTTTATTCCTCCGTAAGGGTATATGTTTGGCAGGTTAAACATATATTCCACAGATGATATCTTGAGTCCTGTTTCTTCTTCTATCTCTCGCTTCAGACCTTCTTCGGCTGTTTCGTTGAGGTTGACGAATCCTCCGGGCAGGTCGAGGGTGCCCTTGCCAGGGTCTACGCCTCTGCGTTCCACGAGCAGTTCGTTTTTTTCGTTTAATATGAATGCTGCTGTGGCTGTGCTCTGGTTCATATAGAATATAAATCCGCAATCTTCGCATTTCTTGCTTGACACTGTGTCTACTACAAAGTGCTTGCTGCCACATATCGGGCAGTAGATAAATTTCTCTAATGGATGCATAATAGTAGTTGTTTTTAGGTTTTAAACTTATTTCTCTGTATTCTCGTCACCATTTGTCTGTTCTGAACGGATGGAGTGGCAGTCCGCCCATGTTCTTAACGTTTCCGATCATGAAATTGCGGAAGCAGTATCTCACTGCCACAGGGCTTTTGACCTTCGGGCATGTTATGATGATGCCTTTGGTCCAATAGTAGCGGGCGTTGGCTTTGTGAAACACCTTGTCGGCACCAGCTACTTCAAATCCCTCTATGTCTTCATATCTGCTGATGGCTCCCTCCAGTCTGTCGAGTTTAACATATACGGTGTCTCCCTTGATGGTCATGCTCTTGTATATTGGTGAGTCGCAGATTATCTGTTTCATGCCGTATGTCTTGTTGAGTGCGTTATATGCCAGTCTCTCGCCCACACCCTGCTTCTGACTTGGATGTATCTGTGTGGTTTCATAAGGATAAACGAGGTCGTTGGTGCAAACCAGTGCACTGTTTGGTATTATCTGCTGTGCCCTCATCTGCTGCTCTCTGAGCAGTGCGCCACCTGTGCCTTTCACATTATCATAGTAGTATGGTGCTATCTCAACGAAATAGAAGGGGATATCGCCAAGTTTAAAGTCTCTGCGCCATTGTTTTACCAGCAGTGCAAGCCTTTCGCTGTATTTGTTTCCTGGGTCGCCCACATTAGAGCATCCCTGATAGTATATGATGCCTGCCACGGTATAGTTGAGGATAGGGTGGAAGGTGCCATTGCCCCAAACGAGTGGGCGGTGGTAGTCGCGTTTGAACTTGCTTATTATTTTCATGGTGTCAAGGGGTTCGTCGCCCAAAGCCTTGAGGTTGTCATAGTCGAGCCAACTCTCTGCCCTTGTGCCTCCCTTGTTGGCTTCTATGAGTCCCACGGGTATGCCGAGAGCCTTGCTCACTGTCTTGGCAAAGAAATAGCCTGTGGCGCTGAAGTCGCCTACGGTGGCAGGCGAGCATTCCTTCCATTCGCACTGTGCATCCTCTTGTGGTGTCATGGCCATGCGGCTTGGTATCTTCACGCTCCTCACCGCTTTGACATCGGCGGCATTGATGACCTCTTGGTTATAATTGTCTACGGGGCAGTTGCCAAATCCTTTCACTGGCATTTCCATGTTGCTCTGCCCTGCGCATACCCATACCTCGCCGCTCAGTACATCCTTTATCACTGTTTCGTCGCCATCGTTGATGGTTATGGTGTGCTTGTTATATGATGCCTTCGGAGTGGAGATAGCCACGAGCCATTTGCCATCGCTACCTGTTTTCACCTCATATTCGTCATCGCTCCATGATGCCTTCACTTTTACTATGGTGCCAGGTGAATCCCAGCCCCAGATTCTTGCTTTTGACTGTTGTTGCAACACCATTCCGTTGCTCAATATATGCGGCAAAACTACCTTGGATTCTGCCTTCATAGACATCATTCCTAAGGCTGCAATTATTAATAATCCTTTATTCATAAGTCTTTTTATTGTTATAATGCTGCAATATTACAAAAAAATATTTATCTTTGCAAGAAATAAGAAAGAAAATTTGAAAATATCTATGAGAAGACTATCTATCATCTTGCTGTTTGCAGTAATTTCAGTGGTTAGTGCCTATGCTGCAAAACCACTGAAAATCGAATTGTGGCCATCGGGTCCACGCACCGTGAGTAAAAATCCAAACGACACCGCCCGCATGTGGGTATACCTGCCAAAAAAGGAGGTGGCCACGGGGCGTGCTGTCATTATTTGCCCTGGCGGAGGCTATTCTCATCTGGCTATGGACCATGAGGGGCATAACTGGGCTAACTTCTTTAATAAGATGGGCATAGCGGCCATTGTGCTCAAATACCGTATGCCTCATGGCGACTGCCGTGTGCCTATAGAGGATGCAGAGGCTGCCATGCGCCTCACTCGGAGCATGGCAGCCTCTTGGAATCTCAAGACCGACCAGATTGGCATTATGGGTTCGTCGGCAGGTGGGCATCTTGCCTCTACCATTGCTACCCATAGCAAGGGCGACGCAGCACCCAATTTCCAGATTCTCTTCTATCCTGTCATTAGCATGGATCCTGCCGTCACTCACCGTGGTTCTCACGACAATTTCCTCGGCAAGGAAGCCAAAAAGAAGAAGGAACTTGAATATAGTAATGACCTTCAGGTTAGCCGTGTCACCCCACGCGCGTTCATAGTGCTAAGCGACGATGACCATGCTGTGGTACCTGCCAATGGGGCTAATTATTATCTCCAATGCTATCGTCATGATGTGCCTGCCTCTCTTCATGTCTATCCTTCGGGAGGTCATGGATGGGGATATCGCGACACCTTCGTTTATCATATAGAGATGCTTCTCGACCTCAAATCGTGGCTCGAGAGCTTCTGATTTGTCTTATTCATGCACGTCGGCTACGGCTCTGCCACTTGGCTCATTTACATTGGCAAAGGCGGCATCCCATGCCAGTGCTTCGGCTGTTGAGCATGCCACGCTGGGCACGCTGGGCACCGTGAGCGCTGCTGAGTCTGAAGGGAAATGTTCGGCAAAGATGGTGCGATAGTAATACTCCTCCTTGTTGCGTGGTGGGTTGATGGGGAACCGCTCAGCGGCATGAGCCATCTGCTCATCACTTACCATGTCGGCGGTAATGCTCTTAAGCGTGTCTATCCATGAATATCCTACACCATCGCTGAACTGCTCTTTTTGACGCCACGCCACTGCATCGGGAAGCATATCGGCAAAAGCCTCACGCACTATGCGCTTCTCTATCTCCTTGCCCCTGCACATCTTGGCTGCGGGGTTGGTGCGCATGGCCACATCGAGAAATTCCTTGTCGAGGAATGGCACACGACCCTCAACACCCCATGCCGACAGACTCTTGTTGGCACGCAGACAGTCATAGAGATACAGTTTAGACAGTTTCCTCACGGTTTCTTCATGGAAAGCCTGAGGGGTGGGAGCTTTGTGGAAATAGAGGTAACCACCGAAGATCTCGTCGGCACCCTCGCCAGAGAGCACCATCTTGATGCCCATGCTCTTGATTACTCGTGCCAGGAGATACATGGGAGTTGAGGCTCTCACGGTGGTCACATCGTATGTCTCGGTATAGTAAATAACATCGCGTATGGCATCCAGTCCCTCCTGGATGGTATAGTTTATCTCGTGGTGCACAGTGCCTATATGGTCTGCCACGAGACGTGCCTTGGCCAGGTCGGGGGCACCCTTTAGTCCCACAGCAAAGGAATGCAGTCGAGGCCACCATGCCTTCGTTTCGCCATTGTCTTCAATACGAGACTCTGAGAAACGCTCGGCAATGGCACTGATTACCGATGAGTCGAGACCGCCAGAGAGTAGCACACCGTATGGCACATCGCTCATGAGTTGCCTCTTCACTGCGTCCATGAGGGAGCGTCGTATGTCATCCACGCTCGAATCATTGTCTCTTACATTTTCATATTCAAACCAGTCGCGTGAATAGTAGCGTTTCATCTCGCCTTCAGTGCTCGAGTAATAATGTCCAGGCAGAAACACCTCATATCGCTGACAGTTGCCCTCGAGTGCTTTTAGTTCACTGGCCACATATACGGTGCCATCGTCGTCATAGCCGATGTATAGAGGTATGACTCCAATAGGGTCGCGGGCTATGAGGAAGGTGTCGGTATCTGCATCATAGAGCGCAAAGGCGAAGATGCCACTGAGTTCTTCAAGGAAACCAATGCCCTTGTCGCGGTATAAGGCAAGTATTACCTCACAGTCGCTGCCCGTCTGAAACTGATATTTGCCCTCATAGCAGCGGCGTATGTCTTGATGGTTGTATATCTCTCCGTTTACGGCCAGCACCTGTTTGTTGTCGGGGCTATAGAGCGGTTGTCGCCCCGACTCTGGATCCACAATAGAGAGACGTTCGTGAGCCAGTATAGCTGTGCCGCCAGTATAGATGCCGCTCCAGTCAGGACCGCGGTGACGTATTTTCTGACTCATCCTGAGAGCCTTCTGACGCCATTCGGCTGTCTGCTCCTTTACATTGAAAATTGCTACTATTCCACACATGGTTGTTTGATTTTTATGTTATTGACAATTGTTATCAGTTGTAGCAGCTCTCGCCATGCTCATAGATGTCGAGTCCCTCTTCTTCTATGCGCTTGTCTACACGCAGACCGCCAATCTTCTTGATTGAGTAGAATAGGATGATGCCTGTTATGGCAGCCCATGCGTCGATGGCCAGTATGCCGAGACATTGTGCACCGAAGAAACTGAAACCGTGTCCGTAGAAAACGCCAGAGTCAACGGCCAGCAGACCGGTCATGAGTGTGCCGATGATGCCGCATACGCCATGCACAGAGCTGGCACCCACAGGGTCGTCGATATGTAGTTTGGTGTCTATGAACTCAATGGAGAATACCAGGACTACACCGCAAACGAGACCTATGACTACAGCACCCACGGGCGAAACAAGGTCGCAACCGGCAGTGATGCCTACCAATCCTGCCAACACTCCATTGAGGGTCAGAGACAGTGAGGGTTTACCGTATTTGCACCATGTAACAATCATTGTGGCAGCACCGCCAGCAGCGGCAGCCAGGTTGGTGGTAAGGAAGACATGAGAGATGGCTATGCGGTTAACCTCGCCAGAGGCGGCAAGTTGAGAACCTGGGTTGAATCCAAACCATCCAAACCACAGAATAAAAACACCGAGGGCTGCAGCCAATAAGTTATGGCCAGGAATGGCGCGGCTCTTGCCATCTTTGCTGTATTTGCCGAGGCGAGGACCAAGGAAAATGGCACCTATGAAAGCAAGCACACCACCCACAGAGTGTACGATGGCAGATCCTGCAAAGTCATGGAAGGTGGCACCCACCGTGGTCATCATAAACGAGTCGGCTGCATCATTGCAAAGCCATCCGCCACCCCATGTCCAGTGACCCTCTACAGGATAGATGATTAGTGAGATGATGATAGAATAGATGCAATACATCGAGAACTTGGTGCGCTCGGCCATGGCACCAGACACTATGGTGGCGGCGGTGGCGCAGAACACCGTTTCGAAAATCAGAAATCCTTCTACGGGCAGGTCGCCAGAATAGAAACTCAGGTCGCCGAAGTTAGGCATACCAATAAACCCCGCTCCCTCGCTGCCAAACATGAATCCGAATCCCAAGAACCAGAAAAAGAGAGAACCTGCCATGAAATCAACAAAGTTCTTGAATAATATGTTGGCGGTATTCTTGCTGCGTGTAAAACCAGCCTCGCAAAGTGCAAAACCTGGTTGCATGAAAAATACAAGCATGGCCGCAAGCAACATCCATACGGTGTCTAATGATACCGCCACATCGGCGGTTTTGTCTATAGTTAATAATAATGTGCTCATAATACTGAAATGTTTGTGTTTCGATAATTTGTGTTTGTGTGTCTCTGTGTTTTGTTATCCTAATGAAGCGTTATTTCTCCTGCTCGGCATTGTAAAGGGCTATGTCGCCACGCTCAGCGGTGCGTATGCGAATGGCGTCTTCAATAGGGATGACGAAGATTCGACCATCGCCAATCTCGCCTGTATAGGCGGCTTTCTGTATGGCTGACACGGTCTTCTCCATATTCTTGTCGCGTACCACCACATTAATTAATATGCGCTCAATGCAACTCGTATCATACATTACGCCACGGTATATCCTGGCCTGGCGCATCTTTCCTTCGCCTCGCACGTCATAGTATGAAAACCATTCAATGTCGGCGGCGAGCAACGCTTCTTTTACATCCTCAAACTTGGTCTTGCGGATGATTGCTTCAATCTTTTTCATCTTTTCTTCTCTCCTTATATTATTAATTACACATAACTGTCGTAAAAATAACTAAATGTAAGTTTACGACTGCAAAAGTACTACATTATGTTAGATTATCAAACGAATATCATGCAAAATGACAATGGATTTTCGGATTGATTAACATATTATCAGTTGAGACTATCTTTGCTTTCAATTTGTAATTCATATACTCTGCTTTGCTTACGATTTGAAATTATCTATTGTTTTTTCTATTAAAACAGAGAAAAAATATTGCATCTTTTTGCAAAACACTGTATCTTTGCACCGTCATAATAAACAAATGCCTACAATGGCACAGACAAAATACATTGATCATAAGAAATAAACGCATTGTTGCATATTAATAATATGGAAAAAACAGTTAGATTCACCAAAATGCACGGAGCTGGAAACGACTACATATACGTAGATACAGCTAAATATCCGATTGCCGACCCTTCGGCCGCCTCCATAAAATGGAGCGACAGACATAAGGGAGTGGGCAGCGACGGACTGGTGCTCATCGACCGCTCCAAAGTGGCAGAGGCTGATTTTTCCATGCGTATCTTCAATGCCGACGGTAGCGAGGCAATGATGTGTGGCAATGCTTCAAGATGCATAGGAAAATATCTGTATGAGCGCGGATTGACTGACAAGACAGAGATAAGACTGCTCACACTGTCGGGAGTGAAAGTGCTCAAACTCCATATCAATAGTATTAATAAGGTAGAAAGCGTCACGGTAGACATGCTGGCACCATCACTTGAAAACTATAAACAGATGGTAGCACCCAGCGCTGACCATATAGCCCAGCTTACCGTAGACGGAAGATTGTTTGAGGGAACATTCGTGTCGATGGGCAACCCACATTTCGTGATCTTTACCAAAGAGGCAGAGACCATAGACATAGCTAAATGGGGGGCTGCACTCGAGTGTCATCCGGCATTTCCAGAGAGATGCAACATAGAATTTGCACACCAAACGGATGATCACACATTGCGAACAAGAGTCTGGGAGAGAGGAAGCGGTATAACCATGGCTTGTGGCACAGGTGCCTGTGCCACAGCTGTGGCTGCTGCTGTAACCCACCGAGGAGGACGACATTGGACCATAGTCATGGATGGTGGCAACCTCGACATACTGTGGGATGAACACACAAATCATGTGATGATGACAGGGCCGGCTGCCTTCGTCTGCGACGGAGAGATAGTACTGGACGAATAGCGAGACAAACTTCAATAACCAATTATAAAGATATAATAATATGGCATTAGTAAACGAACATTTCCTAAAGTTGCCCAACAACTACCTATTTGCAGATATTGCAAAAAAGGTGAACGCATTCAGGGTTTCTCACCCCAGAGACAAGGTGATAAGCCTCGGAATAGGCGATGTGACCAGACCTCTGTGTCCGGCTGTCATCGAGGCTATGCACAAGGCCGTGGACGAGATGGCTACCACAGCATCATTCCGCGGATATGGTCCTGAGCATGGTTATGACTTCCTCAGAGAGGCAATCATCAAGAATGATTTCCTGCCAAGAGGCATACATCTCGACCCAAACGAGATATTCATCAACGATGGTGCTAAGAGCGATACAGGAAATATTCAGGAACTGGTGAGATGGGACAACAGTATAGGCGTGACAGACCCTATCTATCCCGTATATATAGATTCTAACGTCATGATAGGAAGGGCAGGAGTGCTCAAAGACGGGAAATGGAGCAATGTGACATATATGCCATGCAATGCAGAGAATAATTTCGTGCCGCAACTGCCAGAAAAGCGTGTAGACATCATCTATCTCTGCTATCCTAACAACCCCACAGGCACAGTCATTACCCGCGAGGAACTAAAGAAATGGGTAAACTATGCAATCAAGAATGATACACTCATTTTCTATGACGCTGCATACGAGGCTTATATACAGGATCCCGACATTCCGCACTCTATCTACGAAATAAAAGGGGCGCGCAAGGTGGCAATAGAATTTCATAGTTACTCAAAAACTGCTGGGTTTACAGGTGTAAGATGCGGTTATACCATTGTGCCGAAGGAACTCATGGCCACCACTCTCGACGGGCAGAAAGTGCCTCTCAACCCCATGTGGAACAGAAGACAATGCACTAAGTTCAACGGTACCAGCTATATAAGCCAGAGAGCCGCAGAGGCTATCTATACACCCGAAGGCAAAAAGCAGGTAAAGGAAACCATCAAATACTATATGGATAATGCAACCCTCATGAGACAGACATTGATCAAGTTGGGATTTGAGGTGTTTGGAGGAGAAAATGCACCATATATATGGCTCAAAACACCCGATGGAATGCCAAGTTGGAAATTCTTCGACCGTATGCTCTATGAGGCACATGTGGTGTGCACACCAGGAGTGGGATTCGGACCCAGCGGCGAGGGATATGCCCGACTCACCGCCTTTGGCGAGCACGAGCAATGCATGGAAGCCATGGAGAGACTCAAGAATTGGCTATAGGGCACTCGAGAATTGGCTATAAGACAAGATGCAAACGGCATGCAAACGGCATGCAAACAGTACAAAAAGACACAACACGACGAAGATAATAACAGCACAACACAATTTTATTAAAAAAAACTCGTTTTATAAAAGAAAGGATTTGTTATGAAGGATTTCATTAAGATTGGTCTTGCTGCCGTGGTGATGGCAGTGGCAACGGATGTGATGGCACAAGACAAGGTGGAGGCAACAGTGAGTGCCGATGTGGTCAACCAGTATATCTGGCGTGGTACCAAGTGCGGAGAGGCCAGCGTGCAGCCAACTCTTGGTGTGGCTTACAAAGGACTCTCGCTCACCGCATGGGGAAGCACAGAGATTGCTCCAAAAGATGTAGACTCCTATCCCAAGGAGTTTGACCTTACACTCGCTTACTCGCTGGGCGGTTTCAATGTGGGAGTAACAGACTATTTCTTTACTGGTGGCGATAAATACTTTATGTATAACACTCATCGCACCGCACATGTATTTGAGGCAAACGTAGGATATGACTTCGGTCCTGTGTCTGTACAGTGGTATACAAACTTTGCTGGTAGCGACTATGCAGCAGATGGCAAAAGAAAATATTCATCATACTTTGAGCTCAACGCACCATTTAAGGTGGCAGACATTGACTTCAACGCCACTCTCGGTGCAGTGCCTTTCGAGGATGCGGGCGTTTATGGTGCCTGCGATGGATTCGCTGTTACAAATGTGGCCTTAAAGGCTTCAAAGGAACTGAAGATTACTCCATCATTCTCGTTGCCCGTGTTTACACAGGTGGTTGCCAACCCACACACCGAAGATACTTATTTCGTGGTGGGCATGACCTTAATACCATAAAAAGAGAGAATAAAAAATAATATAAACAACAGTAAACTTTTAAACATGACAAACTTAAGATTTCAGGTTGTAGCCGAGGCTTTCAAAAAGAAACCTCTGGATGTGAAAAGTCCTGCCGAGCGTCCTTATGAGTATTTCGGCAAGTATGTCTTCAACAGAGAGAAGATGTATAAGTATCTGCCTAAGGATGTGTATGATAAACTCATAGACGTGATAGACAATGGTACACGTCTGGACCGTTCTATCGCTGATGCTGTGGCTGCAGGCATCAAGCAGTGGGCTGTGGAAAATGGTGTTACCCATTATACACACTGGTTTCAGCCACTCACCGAAGGTACTGCCGAAAAGCACGACTCTTTTATCGAGCATGACTTCAAAGGTGGTATGGTAGAGGAATTTTCAGGCAAACTGCTTGTACAGCAAGAACCCGATGCTTCTTCATTCCCTTCTGGAGGTATTCGCAACACATTTGAGGCACGTGGCTATTCAGCTTGGGATCCTACATCTCCAGTGTTTATCATCGACGATGCACTCTGTATACCTACCATCTTTATCTCTTATACTGGTGAGGCCCTCGACTATAAAGCTCCATTGCTGCGCACACTGAGAGCAGTAAACAATGCCGCCACAGAGGTTTGCCACTATTTCTATCCAGAGGTAAAGAAGGTTACAAGCAATCTCGGATGGGAGCAAGAGTATTTCCTCGTTGACGAGGGACTCTATTCTGCACGCCCTGACCTGCTGCTCACTGGACGCACGCTGATGGGACACGACTCTGCCAAAAATCAGCAGATGGAAGACCACTATTTCGGCACTATCCCCGACAGAGTGCAGGCTTTCATGAAAGACCTTGAGACAAAAGCTCTCGAACTGGGTATCCCATGCAAGACAAGGCATAACGAGGTGGCTCCAAACCAGTTTGAGCTGGCTCCAATCTTTGAGGAGACCAACCTGGCTGTTGACCATAACATGCTGCTCATGTCGCTGATGAAGAAGGTGGCACGCATGCACGGATTTAGAGTGCTCCTGCACGAGAAACCATTTGCAGGCATCAATGGTAGCGGCAAGCACAACAACTGGAGTTTGTCTACAGATACTGGAGTGCTGCTGCATGCTCCTGGCAAGACTCCCGAGGATAACCTGCGCTTTGTCGTGTTTATCGTAGAGACCCTCATGGGCGTTTATAGACACAATGGACTGCTCAAGGCTTCTATTATGAGCGCCACGAATGCCCATCGTCTCGGTGCCAACGAGGCTCCACCAGCCATTATTTCCTCATTCCTCGGCAAGCAGTTGACCGAACTCCTCGACCATATAGAGAAGGCCGACAAGGATGAACTCTTCAGCATGGCAGGCAAACAGGGACTGAAGATGGATATACCTGAAATACCTGAATTGCTCATCGACAATACAGACCGCAACCGTACCAGCCCATTCGCATTTACTGGCAACAGGTTTGAGTTCAGAGCCGTAGGTAGCGAGGCTAACTGTGCTTCTGCCATGATAGCCCTCAATGCAGCAGTGGCTGAGGCTCTCGTAGATTTCAAGACAAGGGTAGACGCCCTCATAGCCAAGGGAGAGGATACCACCAGCGCCATCATCGACGTGATACGAGAGGATATCAAGACCTGCAAGCCAATACGCTTTGACGGCAACGGATATAGCGACGAATGGAAAGAGGAGGCTGCACGACGCGGGTTGGACTGCGAGACCAGTTGCCCTGTAATCTTCGAACGCTATCTCGACGAAAGCAGTGTCAAGATGTTTGAAAGCCTCAATATCATGTCGCGCAAAGAGCTCGAGGCACGCAATGAGGTTAAATGGGAGACATATACCAAGAAGATACAGATAGAAGCACGAGTGTTTGGCGATTTGGCCATGAACCATATCATCCCTGTGGCCACACACTACCAGACCATGCTGCTCAAGAATGTGCAGAACATGAGAAACGTGTTCCCTGCCGATAAGGCCGACAAACTATCTGAGCGCAACCTCAAGATTATCGAGGAGATAGCAGAGCGCACACAGATCATCGAGACTGGTGTAGAGGAACTCGTAAACGCTCGCAAGGTGGCCAACAAGATTGAGGACGAGCATGCCAAAGCCATCGCTTACCACGACACAGTGGCTCCAAAGATGGATGTGATAAGGTATAATATCGACAAACTCGAACTCATCGTTGAGGACGACCTCTGGACATTGCCTAAATACAGGGAGATGTTGTTTATTAGATAATAACAATAAATCTATACGCAGACAATCTATTTCTTTTTTTGGTTGTTTGAAGTTTGCTGAGCCTTGCCTGCGTGAGCAGGTGGGGCTCTATTTTTTATATGTATTTTGTAAGCGCATGCTGCGTTAGAGAGTTTTAATAGCTAATGAGACGCTATATATTTAATAGTTGTAAATGTATGAAACAGACGTTTATATATTCGCATAATACCCTGTTTAATTTTTACTATACACTGTGTTTGGTTTATATTCCGCACTGCGGAATATATGTTCGCCACTGCGGAATATATGTTCACCACTGCGGAATATATGTTCCGCAGTGCGGAACATAAAACAAATGCCTGTTTTGTGGAAATATCAGCAGGCAATGAGACAAAATAAAAGCAGCGATCATAAACGAAAAACTTAGGTACATGGTTAAGTACCTAATACAAGTTTCGTAAGTTGAATCAGAGAATAAGCGCAAGCGTTCAAGGCACGCCCCGAAGGGGCAACGAGCACATAGCCCAGGGCATCGCCCTGGTATGATGAAGCGATGAAGTGCGCCCTGAAGGGGCAAAAGCATTATTGTGCAAGCGTTTATAGAGACGCTTTTGCCCTTTCAGGGCGTAATAGCGGTGGCTAATCTACCCAGGGCGATGCCCTGGGCTATGCGCTTGCTGGGCCTTCAGCCCGCTCCTTAAACGCTTGTCAGCTACAA
>JALFPC010000079.1 GCA_022782305.1 Prevotella sp.
GGTTTGTTCACCCGCGTTTCTTGCCTTTCATGGTAATGAGAGGCACCATCATCTCTTCCATTGAGATGCCCCCATGCTGGAAGGTGTCACGGTAGTATGACACATAATAGTTATAGTTGTTGGGATAGGCAAAGAAGCTGTCGCCAGTGGCAAAGACATAACTGGTGCTGAGGTTGGGGGCAGGGAGCAACACCTTTGAGGGGTCCTTAATCACCATCACCTCCTTATTATCGTAGGCAAGGCTCTTGCCCAACTTATATCTCAAATTGGTATTGGTGTTGCGGTCGCCAATAATCTTTACAGGTTTGCGCACCCTGATGCTGCCATGGTCGGTGGTTACCACCACGGTGCAGTCTATCTGCGACAAAGCCCTAAAGAGATCTATGACCACAGAATGGCAGAACCAACTGTGGGTGATGCCACGGTATGCTGGTTCGCTGTTGGCCAACTCCCTCACCATCTTCGACTCTGTGCGTGCATGACTGAGCATGTCTATAAAATTAAACACTACCACATTCAGGTCGTTTTGGCTAATGTTATGCAACTGCTGCATGAGTTTCTCTGCGGCGTTTTGGTCGTTGATCTTGTTATATGAGTAACTGTTATGGCGACGGTAGCGCTCCAACTGAGTACCGATAAGTGGACCCTCATTGAGGTTTTTGCCCTGCTCATCATCCTCGTCAACCCACAGGTTTGGAAACATTTCAGCAATCTTGTTGGGCATGAGTCCGCTGAAGATGGCATTGCGGGCATACTGTGTGGCTGTGGGCAGAATGCTGCAATAGAGTTGTTCATCTATATCAAACATGTTGCCCAGTTCGCGGGCCACCATCCTCCACTGGTCATAACGGAAATTGTCAAATACTATGAGGAATACCTTCTCTCCCTTTGAGAGCAGTGGAAACACAGATGTTTTCATCACCTCGGGACTCATCACCGGATGCTCCTTATTGCATGTCGGCGATAGTCCCTCCACCCATTGCACATAGTTCTTCTTTATATATCGGGCAAAGGCATTGTTGGCATCATCCTTCTGCATCTGCAGCATCTCGGCCATATTGCTGCCCATGCCAGTGAGTTCCAGTTCCCACCTTACCAAACGGCGATAGAGTTCAACCCAGTCGTTCCATGTTTGACAGTCTTCTATCTGCATGGCTATCTGTCTGAAGTCTTGCTGATAACCCGTCTGAGCCACCTCGGTCACTATCTCTCTGCGGTGGATATTCTTCTTAAGGCTCAGCAAGATCTGATTGGGATTTACGGGTTTGATAAGATAGTCGGCAATCTGAGACCCTATGGCCTGGTCCATGATGTTTTCCTCTTCGCTCTTGGTTACCATCACTACGGGCACATCAGGAGATATCTCCTTGAGTTGCTGCAATGTCTCAAGTCCCGTGAGTCCGGGCATCATCTCATCGAGCAATACAAGGTCGAAATTTCTGTTGCGGAACTCCTCAATGGCATCGCTGCCATTGCTCACCGTGACCACCTCGTAGCCTTTCTTTTCAAGAAACAAGACGTGGGCCTTGAGCAGTTCTATCTCGTCGTCTACCCACAATAGCAATCCGTTTGTCATCTGTCTTTAATTCTCATAATAATATTTTCAATGATATGCCATGACAATCATTGTATTGTTATCTATAGAAATCTTCATCGAAATCATAGCCGCCAGTATTGGTGTTGCCATTGACATTATTGTTAAAGAGATCGTCATCAGGACTTTCGCTCTCCTCCTGCTTGTCTCCTTCGTCCTCCTCATCAGGTTGTTGTATGGTTTCGGGGTTGTCGAGCAATTGATCTGTGGTCACCTGCATAGGAGCAAACACCTTATCGAAGAATTCCTGATACTCCTGGTAACTGATGGTTAATCCCAGGAGTTTGAGGTTGGTTTCGCTTATTATCAGACGTCGTAGTCCTCTGAGTTTGTCAGACATATCGCTGTCTGTATATAGTTGTCGTGCATACTGCAGAGCCTCATCATAATTGAGAAATCCACTCACCATCATCCTGCTGATGCCGTTGTCCTGGTCGGTGGTAATCTCGAAGTTTCTCACGAGGAAATTGGTGAAATTATAACGTGCCAGTTCAAAGAGCAATTGGTTGGAGTCTATGGAGTCTGTTCTGAATGCCAGTATAAACAGGAAATTGGCGTTTCGCTCATCGCTGAGTGTGTCTTGCTGCAGAGAGTCGGTGCCCATGAGTGCCACTCCTCGCCTCGACCATACATCATCGAGATCGAAGGTGCCGCCATGGAGGGTGCGACCTGTCTGCACACCCTTTACTATCATGCCCGCCATCTCGGCCACCTCGCTCTGAGGATATTTCTCTACCACGGCTTTCATGTTCTCTATACATGCGGCGCCATCGCCCTCGTTGAGTTTGCACAGTCCATGGACAAAGAGAAACTTGTCTCTATGCTCACCCAAGGGGAAGCGTTGCTCCGAAACAGCGGCATTGGCGGCCACCACAGCATAGTCATGCTCCTTGAATGCGTTATAGGTGGCGGCATAAAGGGAGTCTTCGATATGGGTGCCGAAGCGTGCGTTCTCTTCATAATAAGGATTGCAGAGCAGTGTGGTCCACTGGCTCTCGGGATAGTTGGCAGCCAGTTTGTCTACAAATAATTGGGCCCTTTCCTTGTCGCCCCTGAGGCTATAGAGCAGGAAGAGATGATATAGTGCCTCATCGGTTTTTTCAAATTCCGGATAGTCGGCAAGCAGTCTGCTGAATTGCTTATCGCTCAGTGGTAGGTTTTCGAGTTTATCTTTGAATATCACACCCGAATTGAAGAGTCCGTCGGATATGATGTCATGGCATGCCTTTTTCTGCTCGTCGGTGAATGGTATCTGCGCAAGATAATACTCTCTCTTGTGGGGGTCGAGAGCAGTGGTATCAGTGGCTGTGGTGTCAGCGTCGGCCACAGCAGCACCACCATCTGCTGCTATGCTATCTGGTTCTGCCTTCTCGCCTCCTGCATCGTTGCCGGCGGTGTCATTGCCGAGGTTTACCACTGTTTTGTTTATACGCTGCCAGTTATCCACATTCTCTCTCTTGCCCCACAAGCGTTGAAACTCGGTCTTGCCCTGGCTCACTGCCATGGGGTTATAGAAATACCATGTAGCATTTGTTTTGTTGTTGGCGGCAGGGGCGGTGGCATTGGGGCGTGCAGCATTTCTATTTCCACCATTCTGCGACTGTTGTCTCTCGGCCTCAGCCTCCTGCTGTGCCCTGCGCTCCTCTTTCTCTTTCTTCTTGAGAGCATCTATCACCCTGTCTATGGCCGCATTGCGCTCTTTCTCGGGCATCACTGAGAGGGCGAGCAGAGAGTCTTGCAGATGAATGGCTTCGGTGAAAGGCACGAGTTCATCGAGATCTTTGGATCTCTTGGCCAACTGCTCATAATCCTTACGGTCTTTATCGAGCAGTCCGATGGCCTCGCCATAGCAGCGCTTTGCATCGCTATATTTCTCCATTTGCCAATAGAGGTCGCCGAGTTTCAACAGCAGCACTCCCTTTTCTATTCCGCTTCGTGTGGCCTTGGCATTGCCTTTCTCGTATGCAGCAATGGCATTGGTGGTATCATTTTGCATCAAGTATATATTGCCGAGGGCATAATACACCTGATCGAGATAATCGCTGTTTTTGTCGGATGAAGCCATTCGTTTCAGTTTCCTTATCATACCCTTAGCGTTTCCCTTGGCCATCACCTCTGTCTGTGATATGCGCGCATTGAATTCCACCTGATATGGAGGATTGAGCCTTATCACCTTGCGGTATGCCTTGTAAGCCTCATCATTATTTCCGAGTTGGGTATATAGTTGGCCAAGGATAAACCACTCGCGTGCTTTCTGCTTGCGGCGTTTCTCGTGCTTTACCACCTTTTTCATATAGTCTACAGCCTCTTTATATTGATGGTTGCGTAGGTAATAGTCGGCATAAGCATAATCCCAGTCGGCCACGGCACTATAGTGCATAGAGTCGCGTTTCATCTTGTTTATCACATCCTCGGCATCATAGAGCCAGTCGAGCTCTACATAACTTTTTGCCAACCATGCCCTCGAAATGCCATTGATGGATGGTTGGGTGGCATACAGACGCGACATATATGAGAAGGTGGCTGCAGCCTCCTCGAAATTGCCTTTCTGGAATTGGGACTTTCCCATCAGCAACCATGCCTTCCACAGAAAGGGGTTATACTCACGGCGGTTGAGCCATTCTATATCCTTGGCAGTCTTGCGGCGACTCTTGTTCCACTCGGGGCGGCGCTTTATGGTATGCTGTTTGATTGCTTTCTGAGATTTCTCTATTGCCTTGTCGAAATTTGACTTGCCCGTGTCCTTGCCCTTCTTGTTGGCCACGGTATATAGAGGCAGCATCTCCGTGAAATTATCATTAGGGTTCTTTTCGCGCTCCTGAGAGCCTTCTATAAATGCCTGGCTACCATTGTAATAAGTGTTATATCGAGCATTGAAGGCATGCCACCACCTACTGCGTGCCGTGTTTTTCTGCGATGAGCATGACACAAGCATCAATGCGGCAATACCTATCACCGATACCATTGCCACCATCATGCGCACCCTGCGCCATGTATGCCTGCTGTCTTGTTGTTGCTGCATGTCCTTGCGTTATGCTTGTTGTCGCTTATTACTTTATTTTGATATTACTGGTTATCTAACTGTATATATTTAAAACCATCAATTGCATGTTTTATTGCCTTTACTACCCCATAAAATAATATGGAGACAAAGATTATGCATGCCCCCGAAGGCACATTGAGCCAATAACTGGCTATTAGACCCGTGATGCTGTATATCAGTGCAAAAATGGCGCTCAGGGGTATCATCATGCGGAAATTGCGGGTTATCGCATTGGCAGTCATCTGCGGTATGGTTAGCATGCTGATAGCCAGCACTATGCCTACCATGCGCAGTGTAGACACCACGGTCATGGCTATCATCATCATCATCACATACTCTATGGCTTTCACGGGCACATGGAGCGAACGTGCATATTCGGCATCAAAGGCCACAAGCATTATGGTGCGTCCAAAGAATATGAAGAGTAGTGCCGTGATGATGGTCAGCACCGCCAGCAATCCTATATCCATGCTGGTGATGGTGAGCACATTGCCAAAGATATACGAGGATATATCCGTGACCACGCCGGGAGTAAGAAAACTGAAGATGATACCTATGCTCATGCCGAGGGTCCAAAACATGGCTATGGCAGAATCTTCCCTCACCTTGCCGTTGGTGGTCATCCACTGCACGCCAAAAGCACTCGCCACGGCAAACACAAGTGCCGACAAAATGGGATTGATACCATAATAGATGCCAAGACCTATGCCACCAAAGGATGCATGAGTGATGCCGCCGCTTATAAACACCAGTCGACGAGTCACTATATACGTGCCTACAAAAGCGCATAGCAAGCTGGCCAATAGGCACCCAAGCAGGGCATTCTGAAAGAAGGTATATCCGAAGATCTCCACGCTACATTCCTCCAATTATTATCATCATCTCATCCTTAATCTGGTCGGGCACATTCACTCCGCGAAGGGTAAGACTGCGCTGCCATCCCGCTACTTCTTCCTCGCGCATGGTTATCATCACCTCGCGAAACTCCTCAGCCTCATCGTCACTATAGGATGACGATTGACGACCACGATAGCGGTCGAGCTCCTCGTCGTCATAATATTCAATGTCTTTAACCGAGGCCTCAAGCATGCAGTCGTTCATGCAGCGCTCATTGTTGCCATCGCAGGTACCGCAGTCTTTCTTGGGCATTATAACCTTGTCTAAGGTCACAAAACGGCGACCAATCAGAAATATCACTATCAGCGCCACTATCAAGCCTATGCAAACCAAGAACATACTATTGATTATTGATTAATGATTATTGATGAAGGATTAATAAATTTCTGATACTAAGCAGTTGCAGAGCCTATTTTATCTCTTCAATGACAAATCCCATCTTGGTCAGTTGTTCCCAATAATGGGGGAACGACTTGGTCACCACATGCGGATTATTGATCTTCAGTCCGTCTATGCGAAAAGCCAAAGGAGCAAATGCCAATGCCATGCGGTGATCCTCGTATGTGTCGATGCCCAAGGAATAATCTGGAGAACAACGCTCACCATCCCAAGAGAGTTCGCAGCCTTTGAAATCATGTATCACATAGCCGAGTTTTCGCATCTCGTTTTTGAGTGCTTCTATGCGGTCTGTCTCCTTGATCTTGAGGGTCTGGAGTCCTGTAAACCTAAATGGCACTCCCATCACTGCACAGCATGCCACGAAGGTCTGAGCCAGGTCGGGCGAGTTGACAAAATCATATTCGAGCTTAGGCACACAGCGTCCTGTGTTTATCAGTCTCACCACTGTGGCTCCTGTCTCTGGATCGGCATCCATGAATTCTGTTTTCACTCCGAGCAGGCTGAATATATACCTTACCACAGAGTCACCCTGCTTGCTGCCATCAAAGAGCCCATGCAGCACTATGTTGTCGTAGCGACTGCCGCTCAGTGCCATCATCTCATACATATAGGATGCAGCACTCCAGTCATTCTCGATGAAATAATGGTGTGGCGTATAAGGGTGCGGTTCCACGGTTATAGTGTCTATATCTGTCCACTCAACCTTGGCTCCAAACTCGCTCATCATCCATATCGTCAGATCTATATACGGCCGCGAGATAATCTCTCCCTCGAGTTTTATCTTCAAGCCGTCGGCCAGTGCAGGAGCTATCATGAGTAGGGCAGAGATATACTGTGAGCTGACACTGCCCGAGAGGGTTATCTCGCCACCTCGCAACTGCTTGCCTCTGATGCGTAGCGGAGGGTAGCCCTCTTCGCCCTCGTAACTGATGTCGGCACCCATATATCTAAGAGCGTCCACCATGATGGCTATGGGGCGATGGCGCATGCGTTCGGTACCAGTGATTACATGTTCGCCTGGAGTGATGCTGAGGTAGGCGGTGAGAAAACGCATGGCTGTGCCTGCTGCCATGATATCTATTACTGGTGGCATTTCCTTGAGTGCGCTGATCATCACATTGGTATCATCGCAGTCGGATAGGTTGTCGGGAATGATGCCACCACCAGCAATAGCACTGATAATAAGTGCTCGGTTGCTCACGCTCTTGGATGCTGGTAGTATTACGTCGGCATTGATCAATGCCGGTGCTTTTAATATATATTGCATGTCTTTCTTGTTCTGTTTCTTTCTGCAAAAATAACAATAAATAATGAAACAGACAAGAAAGGCATGCAAAAGTTTATTAAGTGGTGCAAAATAATTACTGAGAGTATTTATTTGTTTCTTGACACGGTATGGAGCACGTTGCCATTGGCATCAATCATGTATAGATTGAGGGTTTGCTTGTTGGCAGACACTATGCTGAAGCCTGGTTCTGGCGAGCAGAACACTGTTCCTTCGGTGGCTTTAACATTGCGCGCCAACGATGCTGACGAGTTGACTACATAATCGGTATCGTCGCCCTGCATCCTGATATGCTGGAAGTTGTGGATATGTCCGCAGACATACATGTCTACATTTCTATGCTTTCGGATGAGGGGCAAGAGTGTGGCTTGCATGTCTCTGCGCTCGGTGTCGCTCTTGGAGGTCTGGGCATACACGGGGTGATGACCGATGATGAGGACCCAGTCTTCATGTGCACTTGCCAGCACGCTGTCTATCCATTCCGTCTGCGCCTTCACATCCTGCAATGCGGCATCGGGATATACTTCGTTATCTTTTCTGTATTTCTCTATCATCGGAGTGGTGTCTATGAAGACGAGCCTAATGGTGGTGCCCTTGTCTTCAATTACTTTGGTATAGTATCTCTGCGTCATCATCCACCTGCGACTGATACCATGATAGTCTATCACGGCTTGAGTGTTGCCACGGTACTCATGGTTGCCGAGCACTGGCCACCAGTCTATCATCAGTTCGGGATGTGAATATATATTCTCGTAATTGGTAATCCACAGTGGGTCATTGACAGATGCCACTCCATTGAAATGATGTATATCGCCAGCGGCAACCACACATTCCGGTCCCACCGTTTCACCCATCACTCCCATGAGTTCTGCTATCTTCTTTTGCTCATAATAACCATTGCGCCCCAGGTCGTTAGCCACATAAAAGACCACATCTGACTTCAATGCCTTCCATTGTGCTGGTGTCTGCGCATTGGCTATCATGCTGACAAATAGCGACACCGCAAGAGCGAAGAGCATAACCAGCAGTCGCCAGCGTGCGCTCTCCATCTCTTTGTTTATCTCCTTGTTATAATCGTCTGATATCATATTATCCATCATTGCATTATACTTTTATTTTCCTCACTCTGTAGATTAGAGATTGATCTTAACACCCATGTTTACCTTCACACCATAGTATTCCTCCTGCATGGTGCGGTTGGAGTTGCCCTGATAGTAGCGCAGTGGCTGATTGAGCAGGTTGTTGGCTTCGGCATATACGGTGAACTTGGTATTGCGACCCCATGTATAGCTGGCGTTGAGATCGAGATAGTTCACCTTGTCATAATATCTGTCAAGTTCGCGGCTGCCAGTGTTCATCATATCTACGAACGAGGATGCGAAATTATAAGAGAGTCTGACATTAAAGCCTGCCTTCTCGAAATAGAGCGATGCATTGGCAGTGTGCTCTGGCGAGCCAGCCATCTTCACGTCGTCACCGTCTTCAATGCCGAGGTGACTGTTGTAGTTTCGTGTGGTTGAGTGCGTGTAAGTATAGTTGCCATAGAAGCCGAGGCATTTGAGTGCGGGAGCAATAAATCCAAAGTCTCTCTGGTATGCCACCTCGGCACCATAGACGCGGGCATCGTAAGCGTTCATGTTTTGTGTCACCTCAAAGGTTTCGGTGTTGCCTACCAGCCCAAGGTCTTCGCCAGTATAATAGCCCAGTGTTTCCACATTCACATTCTTGATATCCTTGTAGAATACTCCCAGACTAACCATACCTATGCTCTTGAAATACCAGTCGGCCGAGAGGTCTGCATTCCATGCCGTGGTTGGCTTGATCGATGGGTCACCGATGGTGGCCTCCTGGTCGGCAAGGTTGAAACTCTTGTTTGCCACCAAAGCAGAATATTTTGGTCGGGCCAGGGTGCGGGTGATGCTTGCCCTTACATTGGAATCGTCGTTTATCTTATATCTTACGAGCAGGCTTGGCAGCAGGTCTGTATAGTCATTCGTCCATATACCTGTGGGCTCAAGAGACTCGTTTTCGTTCTCATCCATCACGTAGTTGACACCGTGGGTGCGCAGTGATGTATGCTCAATGCGCAGACCGAGAGAGGCATCCAGTCGCTTGCCCAGTTTCTGGTCTAAGCGCAGGTAACCAGCCGTTATCTGCTCGATGGCCTTATAGTTGCCTGCTTCTTCTTCCAGCACTTCTTGTCCGTTGGCACGGTCGAAATTGATCTTGCCCAAATAATCCTTGTCAACGAATTTTGTGCCTATAGGGAACATGCTGCCTGGCATGAATCCGTCTCTCACCTCGCTCACCAAGTTCTGCTGCCAGTTGCCAAGGTATTTGTCGGCGGCATCGGTATAGTCGAAATACTGAGTTTCGCGACTCTTATCCTTATATGTATACTTGGCTCCAAACTTGAGTTTTGTGCCATAGCGTCCCTGGGTGATGGGGAGGGTGAAATTAAGACGTCCCTTATATTCGTTTTCCACTATGCTCTGATCTGAATTGCTGAACTCATCCAGTTTCCATCCTGCACCATCATCATCGAGCGAGGGGATGGCGAGAGTGCTGTAAGGATGCTTGTCAAACACATCTTGGAATGACTCACCGATATTGAAACTGTCGCTACCCTTAAGTTTCAGTCCTATATAGCGCTCGTTGGGTCGGTCCTCGGTAGCACGCGAATAACTGCCTGCCCAGTCTATATTGAGGTTGCCGATATAATGCTCACCATCGAGGGTGAAGTCCATGGTCTGCTGGCGCTCCAGACGTGCGCCCTTGTTGTCATCGCTACCGGCCTTGGTCTGCAATACTATGCTCTGGTCCTTGAGTTTGCTACTATTCAATTTCTTATAAGAGATGCGGTAGCGGTTCTCCCAGTCATTGCGTCTGTTGTATATCCCCTTGAACGAGATTTTGTTGAGGGAGTTGAACTTATAATCGAGCGACAATGAATAACTCTGTCTCTCGCGGGTCACATAATATTGCCTTACTTGTGCTTCCTTGAGGTTTACCTCGTTGTCTTTCTCCACATATTCATACTCTACATTGTCTGATCCGCCTGGAGCATACTGATATGAGGCGCTGGCCATCACACCTAACTTGTCGTCGAAGAAGCGCTGACCCCAGGTGGCACCCAGATTGAATTGCGGTTTCTCTGATATCCATGTATATCCGCTGCCGAGAGTGAAATTGAGCACTCGCCTTGATGGTGTGTTCTTGGTCACAAGATTGATGCCGCCTCCTATGGCATCGCCATCCATATCGGCAGTAACCACCTTGCTCACTTCTATGGTCTGAATCATATCAGCAGGTATGAGGTCTAACTGCACATTGCGGGTGTCGCCCTCTGCCGATGGCAACCTATTGCCATTTATGGTGACAGAGGTAAGGTCGGCACTGGTGCCTCTCACCTGACCGAAACGGGCTTCGCCCTGATCATACTGCACGTTGATACCATTGATACGCTTGAGTGCATCACCAATATTTGAATCGGGAAATTTGCCCACCTGGTCGGCAGACACCACATTGGTCACACCCAAGGCATTTTTCTGCAACTGCAGTGCACGGCGCTGAGCCGAAAAGGCACCCGTCACATTTATCTCCTTGAGTTCCATGCCCTCGTTCAATACAAAATTGGTTTCCTGAGACTTGTCTTTGGTCACAGTAATCTTCTTGACCAATGGCTTATAACCCACATAAGAAATCTTAAGGGTATAAGTGCCTGGTTTCATCACTGGCAACGTGTAATAACCATTAATGTCGCTGGTCACGCCCGTATGCAGGTCTTCAATCACAATTGACGCTCCTGGCAACACGTGACTGTCGCCATCAGTGATACGTCCGCTTACTACACCGGGATTTGCTTCAAAAACTTCGTCCAAGGCATTGCTTGCCATGGTTGTGGCAGCCATCATTGCTGCGATAAAAATTCTTCTTACCATTTAATCCTATTGTTAGTGACTAATTTTCGGGTGCAAAGGTAAGGAGGGTATGTTACAACCATAATTCAGGATTGTTATCATCCTAAATCATTGGTGTTTCATTATTGTTACATGGAATTATTTATATAAATATTGTTATCATAAGGTACGCGCGATAGCCTGCACTCAGAGGATATAGTTATTTATTACTATCACCATCATACATCTTCTTATACCACTAATATTATGATAGTCCTGACTTCGTAAATGCGCCACCCAAATTAAGATAAGTCTCTCCCCATTCTCACGTTTGTAGTTGTAACAGGCTTTATCTACTTTCTCTAAAGAGAGAATCCATTGCTTCACGCTTGCACTCTCGCTCTTGATGCGAGCTCCAAGTATGTAGTTGTAGCCAGCCTCCCGCAGCAAAGTGACATTGTTCTTGTTCATCAAGCCTGAGTCTGCCACCACGACAAAGTCTTTACCCAGATTGAAACGCTGCTTGAAGTCATCTATCATCGGTATCATGGTAAAACCCTCGTACTGGCTGCCGTTGAACAGAGAGTATGAAAGCGGGTAGCCTCCTTCTGATACAAGCAGACCGAGTATAACCTGTGACTCTGCCGTCTTGCCATCCTTTGAAAACCCCGGTTCACGCAATACGTCTGTCTGTGCTGTCTCAAAGTAGAGCGTCGTCACGTCGTAGAACATCAATCCAATCTTGCCTCCGAACAGTTTCCGGGTGTGCTCTACGCTGATTTGCTGTGCAAGCTCCATCTGTGTATTGTAGAGCTTGTCCATGTAGCGGTAGATGTGGTTGAGGTCAACATCTTCATCATAATATGACTTCAGGTAATCTACTGTGGCAAGTTTGCTTCTGGGCTGAGACACCCTTGCGATTACCAAATGACGCAGAATCTCATCGGGAATCCGGTTGAAGCCGATGCTGTCATAGACTTGATCAAGCAGAAGCTGTGTGCCGTTTATCAACACGTTGTCGATATTGCCAAGAAAACGTTCTGTCTCCTCAACTTCCTTTCCCTTGCGGTCTTCGAAGTCAAGTTCTTGCTGACCGTCATGGGTATGGATCCATGACTGAGCTTTACGGAACATCTCATCGGCTTCTTCTTCCGACTTTGCCACTCCGAACTTCTTCACTTCAGTGAATTTCCCATGTGCTTTGCTCACAACTACAACGCTGATTGTACCTGAGCGATTGGTTTTCTTGCGTACAAACATGATGTAAAGGTACGGATTATTTGGCTTGCGTCACCCAAAGTCACCCATTTATTCTACATAACTCATTGATTTTCATTCTGCGCTATCTGATGGCGCAAAAAAGTGATGAAGTCAGGAAATTCACGCATTCACAAATCAGTCATCAGTAATTTAGTCCAAAGATAGAAGTAGCGCGACAGTTAAGCTCCTCACTCCTCGCTCGGGATAGTCTGATTTACTCAGTCTCTTCTCTCGTTCGAGTGTCAGTTCTTAACGGT
>JALFPC010000128.1 GCA_022782305.1 Prevotella sp.
ATGCATGCACGACCATATAGCGAGCAGTTTAATAATAATGTGGCCAAGTCATTCGAACTGTATATGCATTTCTTTCCCGGACTTATCTTCTGCCTTAATGGTCACGACCACTGCTTTCAGGCCGACGAGATATACAATGACGGCGTGATGTATTATGGAGTTGACTGCCTCGACCACCGCAACTATTATCTCATCACCATAACACCCGACAACTATGAAATCGAGAAGATACATTACTGATATTGCCAATATGATGATGAGTAGAGCAATGCTTGCCGTGACTCTGGTAGTTATTATATTATCTGACGCCAAGGCAGAGACTCGAATGGATATAGATACTGTCAGTGCAGATACTGCTGTGGTATCAACAACCATCACCACAGAGGCTATCATCGACAGTCTTTACAATAGAGATGTAGACTTATACGAAATGCCAAGGCAAGAAACAGGATATGACAGACGTGTTCACAGGATACGCAAACATTGGGATTCGCTCATACCTACGCAGACCATTGCTCAGTATGCCGGCAATATGGGTGTCTTCTCGTTGGGAGTGGGATGGGAATATGGAAAGCACGGGCAGTGGGAAACCAACTTACTGCTTGGCTATCTGCCCAAGTTCCGCTCTGATCGTGCCAAGATAACCATTACCTTGAAGGAGAACTTCATTCCATGGGGGCTATATGTCAAGGGCGGTTGGTTGGCCGAACCCCTTTCATGTGGACTTTATCTCAATACTATCCTTGATGGTGATTTCTGGGATAGACAGCCAGAGCGTTATCCTGATAACTATTACCCATATCTCTCTACCAAAGTACGAATAAACGTGTTTCTTGGGCAGCGCATGACCAAGATTATTCCGCACAACAAGCGAAAGACCATCAAGAGCATAACCTTCTTTTATGAGGTGAGCACCTGCGATGTATACTTGCGCACCATGATTCAAGACCGCAAGGTGACGCTATGGGATATCATCGGTCTGTCTATTGGTATCAAGACGCAACTGTTTTAACGCTGAAAAACTTTTGAAGGTGCTGAAAAGGTGATGAATCAATACCACGACCATTTGGTTTGAGCGCACGAGTCTATCTCTATGCCCTCCACATTGGTGATGCGCTTATGGTTGAAAGTGCTGTCGCCCTGTATGATTGCCATCCACTGACCCGATGTGGAGAAACGGCGGCATGCCTGCTCATCATCCCTGCCTGTGCAGATATAATGCAGACCATTGATATTCAAAGTGTCGCCTCGGTGCATGCCCCTGAGCGTAACCCTTACCCAACCGTCAAACCATCTTGCAAAATAATATCTGACGCTGCCATCCATATCATCGAAATAGGTGTAGGGGAGTATATTGCTTATTCTTAATACCTTATGCCAAGGTTGGCGCAATGTGAATATATTAGGTGACGGCAAAAGGGCAGGTGCGCAGTGGTTGAATGCCATATCTTGTAGGCTTATGCAGTGCCTATCTGTTGTCACGTCTATGATACCATCAAACAAAGACCATGTACAAGGATTCTGGAGCACACCATAAACCCATTCATTACCGTTGGTAGCATTGCCCTTGATGGTGCGGCATTTCCATGTGGAGTCAGAATGAAAAATGATGGTGTTGCCCAGATTGTCGATGCCATGCCCAGAGCATGAGATTATGGCAGGCGTAGGCTTGGCAGTAGTGCTGCCATTGCATGGCGGACATGTCCATACGGCAATGATATTTCTGCCGCGACGCATAAATCGTGTGATATCATACCTCACTATTTGTTCGGCTCTTGATGGTTCCATCACGTTGACAGTAGCATTATAGCCATTCACATATACAGCCATGCGACCATTGCAGGCTATATCGACAATCATCTGCTGGGGCTTAGACTCGGCTATAATCTCCTTCCAAAACACAGTCTGGCTGTCTGTAGGCATGTCTGGATGAGATATCCATGACATGCTCCACTGCTGGCCGTGGCATGCCAATGCAACAATGAGAAGGATGATTATAGCGGCACTTCTGCTCATAACAGTTTCTTGGTCTGACCCTGCTTGATTTTTATTCTCATGTCATTGCCGTTTACCCTGACATTGGCGGTGCTTGTTTTCTTGGATGTAATGCTCAAACTGGTCACCACTCCGTTCTTCCATGCCATGTCTATCTCATATCCGCCACGGGCACAGATGCCGCTCACTGCTCCCTCGCTCCAGTTGTCGGGTAGGGCTGGCAGGAGAACGATAGTATCATTGTGGCTCTGCACAAGCATCTCGCAAACGCCTGCCGTGCCACCGAAATTGCCATCTATCTGGAATGGTGGATGGGCGTCGAAGAGGTTAGGATATGTGCCGCCAGAGCGACGCTTGTCCTTGCCGTTATAATTGTCTGGCGACACGTATGTGAGCAATTTGCGGAATATATGGTATGCCTCTTTGGCTTTGCCGAGGCGTGCCCATAGGTTTATGCGCCATCCCGTGCTCCAGCCCGTTGTGTTGTCGCCCTTTATTTCGAGACTCTTGGCGCATGCTGCCATGAGGCTGTCTTGTGAGATGTGATGACCAGGATAGAGTCCGATGAGGTGGGACTGGTGGCGGTGCTGCCAATCGGCATCATCCCAGTCGTGATACCACTCCTGCAGGTTGCCCCTCTTACCTATAGAGTAGGGATGCAGGTGTGCCAGCGCATACGACAACTGCGACTGTAGGTCTGGGTCGGCATTTAGTATCTTGGCTGCCTTTAGAGTGTTGGTAAAGAGTTCGCGAATGATGGCCAGGTCTGCGGTGGCGCCATAGAGGGTGGCACCCTTATATCCCTTGTCATTCACATATACGTTTTCTGGAGATGTGCTTGGCGCAGTGATCAGTTCACCCTCTTTCTTGGGATTCTCAATAAGCCAATCAAGGCAGAACTCGGCAGCCCCTTTCATCAGAGGGTATGCTTTCTGACTGAGATAATCGCTATCCTGACCGAAGAGATAATGCTCCCATAAGGTGTTTACAAGCCAGGCGCCGCCCATGTTCCAATTGGCCCACTTGGGACTAAATTCCTTTTCTCCCACAGGGTTTGCCATGGCCCAGATATCGCTGTTGTGTGCGGCGCACCATCCGCGATGTATGCCATAATAATGACTCGCTACCATGCGGCCATTGGCAGCCATACTGCTGATAAACGATTCCAAAGGCATGACCATCTCGCTCAGGTTGCTGACTTCTGCCGGCCAGTAGTTTTCCTCCAGATTGATATTTATCGTATAGTTGCCGCGCCATGGCGAATAGAGGTGTGGCGACCATAGTCCCTGCAGGTTGGCAGGCACACCCTCGGTGCGTGAGCATGAAATGAGCATATACCTGCCATACTGAGTATAGAGGGTTTCGAGATATGTGTTATTGTCGTTGTTGTCGGTATAGCTCTTGAGTTGTTCATCGGTGGCCTTTGATAAGTTGGCGTCTTGCTTGCCCAACTGCAGTTTCATGCGGTCGTAGAAGCGCTTATAGTCAGCCACATGTCTCTCCCGTATCTCATCATACGAGATATTGGCGGTATGCCAAGCATCATCAGTAGCTGTTTCAAGATAGTTGGCCCCTTCGTTCACAGGATGCTTGTCAGCACCGTTGAAACTCGTTGCGTTCACCCAGTATATGATCACTTCCGAGGCATTGGTTACGGTGATGGAAGAGTCGGCATGTGCCGTAGTGGCTGCATTGTCTGTCACCACCCTCATGTATGTGCTGAAATGAATGCTGTTGGTTGGGTCGCCCATGGCATGGCCAGTCATGGCGATCTGTTGCTTGCTGCTTTTTGTCTTGTGCGGCACCTTAGAGCCCATGGTAATTCTGATGTTGACGCCTTTGGGACTAAGACTTCTTATCCTGCATGCTATGAGGCGGTCGGGATGAGAGGCGATATATTCGCGTGTGATGCCGATACCATTTCGGCTGTATCTGTCGCTACATATAGCGCTGTCTATATCCAATTGCCGCGAGTATGCCGTCACCTCCCCTTTGTTGAGGTCATCGATGGTTACGTCTGCCAATGGCTGGTAGTAGGCCGAGTTATGTCCCTGAATATTGCGCTGCAGCTTGTCAGCCTGGGCATAGTCTTCCTTAAAGAGAGCCTTGCGTATGTCTGGCAACCATTTATAGGCATCTTCGTTTTCATTTGGGTCAACGGGTTGTCCAGTCCAAAACGTTATATCATTGAGTGATAATATATTGGTGTCGGCACCGCCGTAAATTAAGGCACCCAATTTACCGTTGCCAATGGGTAGTGACTCTTCAAAATAATCAGCCTGATGGTTGTACTTGAGCACCATGGGCAACTGTTGTGCCACCATACGCTCATTGGCGGCCACTGCCTGTTGGGTGCTGAGACCCAACGAGGCAGTGCTTATTATTACACAAAGAATATCCGTTTTGGTTATCATAGTCTTATTTCATTTGTTTTATTTTAGTTGTTTTATTTCATTTGTTTTATTCCGTTTGCTTTGCCTACGTTAGAACACATAGATACTGTATCCCTTGACGGTGGCCTTGGTGTCCTGCTCGGCGCATGGCAGACATTCGATGCCACTCACGGTCATCTCGCTGCCCATGTCGAAGATTACCACCTGGTTGCCCTTATGGTTGCCCTTGGCTCTCCAGAATGTGCTCTCCTGCAGGTCTATGATCTTGTCGGCAGTATGATTGCCGCCTTCGGCATCCTCGCTGCTCACATAAACTGTCTTCCAGTTGTCGCGGTTGATACGCTTGCCGCTACCATCGTTGGCATATATTTCGGAGATTGCTGCTACTGCCTTGTTGTGGGTACTCTGGCATGCCACGGCTAAATAGCGTCCCTTTGTCTTTTTGCCGAATGATATCTTCTGCCATCCTGTTATCAGGGCGAACTCACCCGAAGCAATGGCTGTGCGGTTGTCTATGCTCACCTTGTCATTGGTGGTCTGCACGCTCTTGTCTCTATTGGGCAACTGCTTGTCTAACTGAGGTGTGGCCAGACCAGACACCACGGGTGAACCTGTAGGACCGATAATGTCGAGCACGACCACTTCATTCTTGCCTTTCTTCAACCAGCATCCAGGCAAAAAGAGAGTCTGCTGCGGACCAATATGCCAAAAGCGTCCGATGGCATGGCCATTTACGTATACCTGACCCTTGCCAAAGGCTTCCATATTTAAATAGGTGTCGCCAACCTTCTTGAGCATAAACTCACCATGATAATAACCAGCATTACCCAATCGTGCGGCATTGCCACCATGAGCATGACTCACGATGGCCTGACGGGCGCGGTCGTAGTCATCTGGAATGGTGCTCTGGGTCATTTTGGTAAGTTGGATGGTCTCCTTATAGTTGTCATTCTCATTGGTTATGGTCACATCGCCAGTGATACCCTTGAAATCCTTGATGGCTCTGCCGAAGTTTATGCGTCCCATAGCCTCAATGAGTATGGTGATATGGCATTTGCCTTGTGTGGCTGGCAGTGAGATAGATGTCTCGTTGTTGATGCGGTTTATGGAACCCACATGCTTGCCGTTTATGAAAACACGTGCATAGTCGTGGCAACCATTGATGGTAAGGATGCTGTTTGCTTTTACCTGAGGAATGTCGGCCTCGTAAATCATGCATCCCCAACCGAGATCCAGTTCCTCGAAAGTTTTTATCTTGCCTGTTTCTGTCTTGGCAATACCGCATGTGATGGGGGCAAAGGTGTTGAGGGTTACCTCGGGAATGGTAATGCTCGGCATTACGGGTTTGGGCACAGATGGTAGTTTATTATTGCTATATTTGGCCATCATCTTGCGCAGTTCATAGTATTTTTCTGTAGCCAGTCCCTGCTCGTTGATGGGGGCGTCATAGTCATAGCTTGTTACGTCGGGGTAGAAGCCCGGACTATTTGCTCCCGCCCAGTGGCCGAAGGATGTGCCGCCATGGGTCATATACAAAGAGAAAGAAATACCCTTAGACAACATCTCGTCTATTCCGTCTACCATTGCCTTGGCAGGGCGTGTCTCATGGCGGGCACCCCATTTGTCAAACCATCCGCTCCAGTATTCAGAGCACATGCGGGGTGACTCGGGACGCAGTTCGCCCAGGCGCTTGAACTGGCTGTCTATGTTGGCACCGGTACCGAAATTCATTGTCCATACCAGGTCGTCGAGACCATTCTTGGTGAAATTGCTCGACCAGTCGCACTGAAAGAGCGCCACCTTATCGAAACCGCTCTTCCTTACGATGTCTCTGATGGCAGCCACGTATGGTTTGTTTTCACCGTACGAACCATATTCGTTTTCCACTTGAACCATGATGATGGGACCGCCATTGTCTATGGTAAGCGAAGATAACTGCTTGCCCACCTCACGCTCAAAAATCTCTACGCGCTCCATGAAATAGGGGTCTTGCTCGCGCAACTGGATATCTTTTTTCTTTAGCAGCCACCATGGCAGTCCGCCCATTTCCCATTCGGCACATACGTATGGGCCAGGTCTAACAATGATATACATGCCGTTTTTCTGAGCCAGACGGCAGAATGCAGCCACGTCATTCTGGCCAGTGAAGTCAAATTCTCCCTCCTTCTGCTCATGTATGTTCCAGAAGACATAAAGGCAGATGGTGTTCATGCCGAGTGCCTTGCACATCTTGATACGATGCTCCCAATATGGTCTTGGAATGCGTGGGTAATGGAGTTCGGCCGCTTTGACCACAAAGGGTTTGCCATTGAGCAGAAAGGTCTTGTTGCCGCTTTCGAATGTGCCTGCCTTGCCATTGTTGCTGGCAGCATTTACTGCTGTCATGCCTGCAAAGACAATCATTGTCAGTAGTAATAATAGTCTCTTCATGTCGTGTTAGATTTTTATTGAATTTGTTGAATAATAAGTTTTCAAAAAAGCAAAGGCACCATCAAGTCATCACGCTGTGTGCCTCATGGTGCCCTTTTAAAGATAATCTTTTCTTATTTTTGGTTGTTGTTATGCATCAATATTTGCGTATGTGGCATTCTTCTCGATGAACTCGCGGCGTGGCTCCACGTCGTCGCCCATAAGCATGGAGAAGATCTCGTCGGCCTCTGCAGCATTCTCGATATTCACCTGCTTGAGCAGTCGTGTCTCAGGGTTCATGGTTGTCTCCCAGAGTTGCTCCTTGTTCATCTCACCCAGACCTTTATATCTCTGTGTATGTATGCTCTTGCCGTCGTCCACTCCACCAGCATATTTGTCTATGAATGCCTGTCTCTGCTGCTCGGTATAGCAATATTCCTTTATCTTGTTCTTGTAGGTGCAGAGGTAGAGTGGAGGAGTGGCTATATATAGGTGTCCCTCCTGAATCACCTTTGGCATGAATCGGTAGAAGAGTGTCATGATAAGGGTGTCGATATGAGAACCATCGACATCGGCGTCGGTCATGATGATAATTTTGTCGTAGCGCAGTTTGTCGATGTTGGCTTCTTTGTCGTCTTCACCGTCTACCCCAAATCTTACACCGATGCTCTGGATGATATTCATCACAGACTCGCTCTCAAACACTTTGTGCCACATCACCTTCTCCACATTCAGAATCTTACCTCTCAGAGGAAGCACTGCCTGGGTATACCTGTCGCGACCCTGCTTGGCCGAGCCACCTGCGGAGTCTCCCTCCACCAAGAATATCTCGCATGCCTTGGGGTCTTTATTCGAGCAGTCGGCCAATTTGCCTGGCAGACCGCCACCAGTCATCGGATTCTTGCGCTGCACGCTCTCCCTTGCCTTACGGGCTGCTATTCGTGCTGTGGCTGCCAATATCACCTTGTCGCAGATCTGCTTGGCCTCTTTAGGATGCTCCTCGAGATAGTTGGCCAAAGCCTCGCCCACAGCCTGCTGCACGGCACCTGTCACCTCACTATTGCCCAGTTTGGTCTTGGTCTGACCCTCAAACTGAGGTTCTGCCACCTTGATAGAGATGACGGCTGTGAGACCCTCGCGGAAGTCCTCGCCTGCCACTTCAATCTTGGCCTTCTCTATCTGCTTGGCAATGGTTGGGTCGGCATCGGCATATTTCTTCAGTGTACGGGTCAGTGCCATACGGAATCCCACCAGATGGGTTCCTCCCTCTATGGTATTGATATTGTTTACATACGAATGAATGTTTTCGCTGTAATCGGTGTTGTACATCACTGCCACCTCGATAGGTATACCCTGCTTTTCGGTCTTTAGGTATATAACATCGTCAAAGAGATGGGTGCGATGGCGGTCTACATATCTAACAAACTCCTTGAGTCCTTCCTTGGCATGGAACACCTCCTGACGGGTTTTGCCCTCCTCATCAGGTCTCAGGTCTGTAAGGGTAATGGTGATGCCAGCATTGAGATATGCCAACTCGCGCATGCGCTTGGCTATGATGTCATATTTGTATTCTGTTGTGGTAAACACTGTGGGGTCTGGCCAAAACTGCTGGCGTGTGCCCCTGAGTTCTGTTTCGCCCACCACCTTGACAGAATAGAGTGGCTTGCCCTTTTCATATTCCTGCTGATATATCTTACCATCACGGAACACCTGCGATAGCATGCGAGTAGAGAGGGCGTTGACACAACTCACACCCACACCATGCAGACCACCGCTGACCTTATAAGAACCCTTGTCGAATTTTCCTCCAGCATGCAGCACTGTCATCACCACCTCAAGGGCTGACTTGTGCAGTTTCTTATGCTCGTCTACAGGGATACCACGACCATTGTCCTGCACTGTTATCGAGTTGTCTTCATTTATGGTTACCTCTATATGTGTGCAGAAGCCTGCCATGGCCTCGTCTATGGAGTTATCAACGGTTTCGTTCACAAGATGGTGCAATCCCTTTTCGCTTATGTCTCCTATATACATAGCGGGGCGCTTGCGCACTGCCTCCAATCCTTCGAGCACCTGAATGTTACTCGCGGAATAGTTGTTTTCTTTGCTTATTTCCTCTGACATGGTTATTTTTGTCTTATTGGATGCAAAGTTACAAAAAATCTTCGACTATAAAGAATAAAATTCTTTTTTTTCTTGCATAATACAATGCTTATAGTTAATTTTGCATCCAATTATTCAGGTATCATTAAAAAATGTGCAAAATTAATATTAATCAACATTCTTATAAGTGGAAATAACCCCTTCTTGGGTATTTATCAATAATTGAGAGGATGTGTCACAAGCTGTCACATCCTCTTTTTGCACTATTATTCCCTTCCTCAGCTATTCCCTATCTTTAGCATTTTTCTTGCTATCGTTATATCTTGCTATCGTTACATCTTGCTATCGTTATATCTTTCTTATCGTTATTTATAACTGATGATGAAGGTATACAACACAACATAACAACAAAGGACTGCTCTTATGAGCAGTCCTTATAAATGTTGTTTCTTAAAATAATTCTTTGTGGCCTCTGCTTATTTGCTTGCAGGGGTAAGGCTTGCGATGTGGAGAGCCAAACTAGACTTGATGTTGGCAGCCTTGTTTTTGTGGATGATATTGGTCTTAGCCAACTTGTCCAACATCTTCTGAACTTTGGGGTACATCTCCAGTGCCTCGTCTTTGTTTGTCAGAGCGCGCAATTTGCGTACAGCATTGCGCATGGTCTTTGCATAGTACTTGTTGTGCAGAGTCCTTGTCTCAGTCTGACGGATTCTCTTGATTGCTGATTTGTGATTTGCCATCTTAATTATTGTCTTTTCTTAATTTTGTAGTCCCTAGGAGAGTCGAACTCCTCTTTAGAGAATGAAAATCTCTCGTCCTAACCGATAGACGAAGGGACCATGCCGTGTTTAGCGGGTGCAAAGTTACTACATTATTTTGTTTGAACCAAATTTTTCTCCTTAAAAAGCATCTTTCTTTAAGTTTTTTTTGCTAAACTCGCCCTTTTTGTGTATATTTGCAGTGAAAAATGCATTTCAAGGGTCATTTGCCGACTTTCACCCATTATGTCATAATTACGCGTATGTTAAAGAAAACACGTATGATTATTTTGCGTATTGTACGCTATGCCGACTCCAAGGTTATCGTGGATGCCTATACTGAAACAGATGGTAGAGTATCGTTTGCCGTTGTCTTATCGTCGAAAGGCAAAATGAAGCGTCAACTCTTTCAACCGCTCATGCTCCTTGAGGCTGACTGTGATATCAAGGCCAATGCTCAGTTGCATCGTCTGCGTGAGGTGAGAATGCTTTCTCCTATGGTTTCTCTTCATTCTGATATGTCCAAGATGGGCATAGTGATGTTTCTTTCTGAAACCCTTTCTCGCATTCTGCCCCCACTCAATCCGTTGCCAGGACTATTCTATTATATATATAATGGTATAGAATGGTTGGAAAAGGCTTCTGCGGGTTATGCCAATTTCCATCTTGTATTCCTTGTCCATCTCACCCGTTTTTTGGGAGTATTCCCTGACTTGTCTTCCTATAGTAATGGTGCATTGTTTGACATGAGGAATTCTTGTTTCGTGTCGTCCTCTCCTGCCCATGGCGATATCCTTTCTCCTACCGAGGCTCATGTGATGCTCAGCCTTATGCGCTGCGGATATCATTCCATGCATCTCATCACCATGTCAGCAATCCAGCGCCAAGCCGTGCTTGAGCATATCATAAGATACTATTCACTGCACATAGTGGATCTGACCAATCTCAAAACACTAACCGTTTTGCATCACTTGTATAGATAAGAGAACAATTTTATTAGAAACGAGAGGGTCTGCCATTATTGACATACCCTCTCTATAATGAAAATCCTTTATGCCAGCAGACGCTTTACTATGTCGGAGATGGTTTTGCCATCGGCGCGACCTGCCAACTGTTTGCTTGCCATGCCCATCACCTTGCCCATATCCTTGATGCTTGATGCACCAGTGGCGGCAATGATTTCCTTTACGGCAACTTCTATCTCGGCGGCATCCATCTGTTTGGGCAGATAGCGCTCTATCACTGCCACCTGTGCCTGCTCTGCCTCTGCAAGGTCAGGACGACCCTGACTGTTATAGAGGGCAGCAGAGTCTGTGCCCTGCTTGGCCAGTTTCTGCAGAATCTTGAGTGCTGCTGCATCGTCGAGAGTATCATTGGCTCCCGGAGCCGTCTTTGCCTCAATAAACACTTTCTTTATGTTGCGCAAAGCCTCAAGTGTGACCTTGTCTTTGGCTTTCATGGCAGTGATGATATCACCGCTCACTTGATTGAATAATGACATGTTATTATCTATTTAGTTGTTGTCTGTGAATTTTATTGTTATCTGTCCGTCGTCTATGGTCTTGTCCTGTTCTTCATCCACTACCTCGGTATTACCCATGTTCTGGAATCTTGTGAGGTCCTCCTTAGTGCGCTTGTATGTGGGAGTAGACTCAACAGCCGAGATGACATTGTCATTGTCGAGATCTTCAGCACGGAAATAATAGATATGGAAATTGCGCTTGTATTTCTTGTTGTTGTCGCGGCTGTCTCCATAGTAGTGTTCGCGGCGTTTGCCTTTCTTTACATCCTCTTCCTGCTTTTCTGCGCGGCGTGTTGCTTCCTCCTGTGTATGACGTGAGATATGGCTGCTCATGCTGTCGATATTCTCGATGCCAAAACCAGTGGCGAGAATGGTAATCTTGATCTTCTTGCCCAGTTCAGGGTCGGTGGCAAGTCCCCATTTGATTTCGAAGTCGCAACCGAATCGGGCCATAAAGTCATTCACATCATTCATTTCTTCCATCATGAGGCTATCCTTGCCGTCTTTCTGTCCGCAGAATGTGATACTGAGCAATATCTTGCGAGAGTGGTATACGTCATTGTCGTTGAGCAGCGGAGAGTTGAGAGCGTCGTCGATAGCTTTCTTTACACGACCCTCACCTTCGCCGTAGCCTGTACTCATGATAGCCACGCCACCATCTTTCAATACCGTTTTCACATCATTGAAGTCAAGGTTGATGATACCCCTCACGGTGATGATTTCGGCAATGCTCTTGGCTGCAATGCTCAGAGTGTCGTCGGCCTTGCCAAAGGCATCGGGCACGCTCAGGTCAGGATATATCTCGCGCAGTCTCTCGTTGTTTATCACGAGCAGCGCATCCACATGCTTCGACATCTCCTCAACACCATCGAGGGCTTGGTCTATCTTGCGGTTACCTTCAAATCCGAAAGGAATGGTGACGATACCCACTGTGAGGATGCCCATATCCTTGGAAATGCGTGCTATGACGGGAGCAGCGCCGGTGCCCGTGCCGCCACCCATACCAGCAGTGATGAATGCCATGCGAGTGCCGTCATTGAGCATCTCCTTGATTTCTTCTATGCTCTCTTCAGCAGCCTGTCGTGCTTTCTCGGGACGGTTGCCAGCTCCGAGGCCCTCCTTGCCTAATTGCAGATGCACGGGAACGGGTGAATCATTGAGAGCCTGCGCATCTGTATTGCAGAGTACGAAAGACACGTCGTGGATGCCCTCTCTATACATGTGGTTGACAGCATTGCCGCCTCCACCGCCCACGCCTATCACTTTGATGATGCTATTGGGCTTGTCTTCGGATGAACCGAACTTCAATATATCGTCCATATAATAATGTATTTCGTTATACTAATAATGATTATTCTTCCTCAGTCATCTTGTTGGCCATCTTCTTGGTCCACTTAACAAACTTGTTGACAATGCTGTTCTCACGTTTCTCTTGGCGAATGCGCTCCTCTTCTTCCTCCTCTTTGCGTCGGCGCTCCTCTTCCTCTTCCTTGCGTCGGCGTTCGGCATCTTCCTCAGCCTGTTTCTTTTGGGCTTCTGTGGGCACAGACCCCAATCTTGTACCACCCACCTGAGTAGTGGTCTTGCTGGTTTCTTCTATTTGTGTCTGTGAAGAGCTGAAGAGGTCAGCATTTATCTCTTCGCCTGCGCAGTTGATCTCACCCTTTGCCAAAAGTCCGAGAATGGTGTTCATCATTCCATTCTTTGCGTTGATATCAGCATTGTTTGATATGATGGTGTTGGTAACGAACTTGGCTATGCGTGTCTTCTCGATATGGGTGTGGTTGACAAACGCCTTTTCGATGTTCTTGAGGTTTGAACCGCCACCAGTGATAATCAGTCCGCCCAACAACTTGTCTGTATATGCAGGTGGAATTTGATGCCATGCATTCTCGATAATCTCTTCTACTCGTCCCTCCACTATTTCTATGAACTTACGACTGCTCACCTCGCGTGAGTCGCCGAGGCTTAGCATGAGTTCATTGTCGATATCAGCATTTTCGGTATAAGCGCTGGCATACTGCAGTTTCATCTTTTCGGCCTGGCTCTCTTCTATTTGCAGCGACGAGATATCCTTTGTAATATTGCTGCTACCGAGAGGCACCACAGAGAGATGGCGCAGAATGTTTTTGCTGTATACCGACACAGTAGTGGTATCGTAGCCTATATCTATGAGAGCGCATCCTGAGCGTTTCTCTGTTTCTGTCAGCACACTGTCGGCAAGGGCAAGTGGAGCGAGATACATCTCGGCCACGTTTACCCCAGCAGCCTCAAAACAGCGGTTCAGTTTCTTGTAGAAATCAGTACGCTCCAGAATATTGAGGAAGGTGCCCTCGAGATGAGAGCATTGTATGCCCACGGGATCTATCTGCAATACGGTGTCCACCTTGTATTCCTGTGCGGCGGCATCCAAGATCTCAAGGTCAGGATAGCGCATGTTGCGGTTGCTGTCCATGAGTTCTATCACCATATCCTGAGTCACCTTGGTGCCAGTGGCGAAATCTCGTGAAATAGTGTTACGCACGCTCCTTATAGACTGTCCACCCACACCTACATATACCTGTGTTATCTGGGTTTTGAGTTGAGTAGACAGTTTGTTTATGATATTGGATATGCACAAAGCCGTCTTGTCGATATTATAAACTACTCCTTTGCGGATAAAGGATGAGGACTCCTCACGTGCCACTGCAAGCACGTTGATGCTGCCGTCGAGATTCTTGCGTCCGGCAATGCCGGTAACCTTAGACGAACCTAATTCGATTGCTACTATAAATTCCTTTGCTGACATAGTGTATCTTTAGTTGAGGTTAGAAGATTTCTTACATATTATCTGATTGTCAAACTCTACGTTGATGACCGAATACTTGTTCCACCCGGCCTTGCTCAAACCATAGCGGTAGAATTTCTCCACGCGGCCGAGCTTGGTATCTATTCTCTCTGGGGTGCCCAGATAGATGATATGATTGCCCACTCGCGGCACCAGTTCAACTGTTCCGTCGTTGAGCACGTTGACCTGCACAACCTGGTTTTGCCAGAATTTGTCGGCCATAATCTTGTTGCCGAGCATTGTGAGGGTTTTGCTGGCATATTTGCGGCTTATGTTGCCTGTGGCGATGATGAGGTTGGTGGTATACTTGGATGCAGACATGATACCTCCCTTGTTGTCTATATAATAGTCTTCGCCATTGTCGGCCATGATTCTCATCAGTGGCATGCGTTGCTTGATATTGATTACCACATGTCCGTTTTGTGTCTTGTAACACTCGGCGCCATCCACAAAGGGACTACCCTCGAGGGTTTCCTCAATGTTTCTGGTATTGATATTGCTCAGTGGCTTTGCCAGCGGATAGGCATGATGGTGCTTGAGTATCTCCTTGACGCCATTCACATCAAGGAATCCCTCTACCACACCATCGCTGATATTGATCTTCACCTGCGAGCATACGCCCTTGTTTCTTTCATCAGGGGTATTGAAAGCAGTGAGCGCCACCAGCAGATAGGCAAAGATCAGCACGTCGGCAGTTATGAATATCGATTTCTTCCAGTCTATTTGCATCTTGTCTTCAATATTTGGGTTATCTCATCGGCATAATTGTCAAGGTCACCGGCTCCAAGCACTACCAGCACATCGAACTCGTGGCTCCTAACATATTCGATCACTTCATTCTTGCTTATGAGGGCCTTGGGCATGCCTTGGCGCAGGTTGTCATAGATGAGTTTACTGGTCACTCCTGGTATTGGTTGCTCCCTTGCGGGGTATATATCGCATAGCACCACCTCGTCGAGCAGGCTTAAGCTATCTGCAAACTCACGATAGAAATCTCGGGTGCGGGTATAGAGATGAGGCTGGAATATGGCGGTCACCTTGCGGTTATGATACAATTCCTTTAGGCTTTTGGCACTTTGGTATATCTCTTTGGGATGGTGGGCGTAATCGCTGAGGAAGACCAGATTCTGTGTCTTGATCTTGAAGTCGAAGCGGCGGTCTACTCCTGCATAAGTGGCCATGCCCTGTCGCAGTTCATCTGCATTGCACCCGTTTAGTTGTGCCATTGCCATGGCAGCAATGCCGTTGTCAATATTGATAGGTATGGGTTGTCCGAGTTTTATACCTTTCACGTTTTCAATCGGAGATACGAGGTCGAAACAGATCTCTCCATTGTCAATTACGATATTTTCTGCATGGAAATCACCCTCGTTCCTGCTGTAAGTATAGAGTCTCACACCCTCCTGGAGTTGCGGCTTCACAGCCAGTCCCGTATGCATGATGAGTGCTCCTCCCGGTTGAATGAGCGATGTATAGTGTGCGAAGCTCTCGAGATAAGCCTCCTCATTGCCATAGATGTCGAGATGGTCTGGGTCTGTGGATGTTATCACGCTCATCCATGGTTGCAGCCAATGGAAGGAGCGGTCAAATTCGTCGGCTTCGATAACCACATTGTCAGAACCCATGATCAGGCAGTTGCTGCCATAGTTCTTGGTTATTCCGCCGAGGAAGGCATCACATCCAATGCTACTCTCATACATGATATGTGCACACATTGCCGATGTGGTGGTCTTGCCGTGTGTGCCGGCAAAGCACAGACCATGGTGTGAGCGGGTCAGAGTGCCGAGCACCTGTGCCCTTTTCTGTATTTCAAATCCGTGGCTGCGGAAATATTCCATCTCGCTATGGTCGGCAGGAATGGCAGGGGTATAGATGACCAGTGTGGAAGCCTTGTCGAGACAAGCCTCTGGAATGGTATTTATGTCATCCTCATAATGGATGTCCATGCCCTCCTGCTTCAGTTTCTCTGTTAGGGCTGATGGGGTGCGGTCGTAGCCTGCCACTATTAATCCCCTATGCAGAAAGTAGCGTGCAATGGCGCTCATGCCTATGCCTCCGGCACCTACGAAATATACTGATTTGATATCATTGAGTTCCATATTATTATGGTGTTTATTTATCGTTATTTTCTTTATCTTGCGTTATTCCGTGGCCAGCTTTATTACCTCTTGCGCAATGATGTCGGCAGAGTTTGGCAGTGCCAGTTTCAGGATGTTTTCGCTTAGAGAAGCCAATGTGTCAGGGTTGTTGACGGTGGTTATGGCAGTCTCTATGAGTTTGTCTGTCGCCTCAGCATCTTTGATGCAGATGGCAGCCTGCCTGTTGACCAGAGCCATAGCATTCTTGGTCTGGTGGTCTTCGGCCACGTTTGGCGATGGTACCAGTATTACGGGTTTGCCAATGAGGCAGAATTCCGATATGCTGCTTGCACCCGCTCTGCTCACCACGAGGTCTGCGGCGGTGTATGCCACAGCCATGTCGCTGATGAAATCAGTTACTGTGAGGTTGGGGCATGCTTCCTCCTGGCTCAGTCTTCTGGCTATCTCGTCGCTATAGTATTTGCCAGTCTGCCAGATAAACTGTATGTCGGAGTTTCGAATAGTGTCGAGATGTGCCATCACGCTTTCGTTCACGGTGCGTGCACCGAGGCTTCCACCCACCAGGAGTATGGTCTTGCGTGATGGGTCGAGGCCCATGGTCTTGCGCGCTTCCTCTTTTGTTATCTTGCTGTCCAGCAGAGTCTGTCTCACAGGGTTGCCCGTTTTGATAATTTTCTCAGCGGGGAAGAAACGCTCCATGTCGTCATAAGCCACGCATATCCTTTTTGCCTTGCGAGCCAGCAGTTTATTGGTCACCCCAGCGTATGAGTTCTGCTCCTGTATGAGGCATGGTATGCCCATGGCGGCGGCTTGATTGAGGGTAGGTCCGCTGGCATAGCCGCCCACGCCCACTGCCACCATTGGCTTGAAGTCGCAGATTATCTGCTTGGCCATGCGCTGACTCTTGATTATCTTGTATAGCACCTTAATATTGCGGAGCAGGTTTCGACGGTCGAAACCGCATATCGGCAGTCCTTTGATTTCATAGCCTGCTGCAGGCACACGCTGCATCTCCATTCTGCCCAAGGCTCCCACAAAGAGGATCTTGGCATCAGGGCGTAAGGCTCTGATGGCATTGGCTATAGACACAGCAGGGAAGATATGTCCTCCTGTGCCGCCACCGCTTATTATCACTCTCAATTCATTGTCCATAATATCATGCTATTTGGGTTGTTGTTTGTTTCTTTTCTTTATCTACCTTCTTAGCCGAGCGGCTGATGCTCAGTATTGCACCAATATATGCGCAGTTGATGATTGTGGATGTGCCGCCCTTGCTAATGAGTGGCAATGGTTGTCCTGTCACGGGCACTATGCCCACGGCCACGAGCATATTGAAACTGGCTTGCACTACCAGCAGCAATGCCAGTCCCATGGCGAGTAGCGCGGGGAAATTATTTTCGCATCTACTGGCTATGCGTGCCGCGCGGTATAGCAGTATCACATATAGGAACACCACAAAGGCGGCTCCGAAGATACCCATCTCTTCTATTATGATAGCAAAGATGAAGTCTGAGAAAGCCTGCGCCAGAAAGTCGCGCTCCACGGAGTTGCCTGGTCCACGTCCAATGACATTGCTCGATACTATGGCAATGTTGGCATGAGCCACCTGCCCGTCTTTGTCGAGGTCATAGTCTTTGGCTTCCACTTTATCATCCTCCATGAATTTGTCTATGCGACCTTTCCATGTGTCGGCGCGGTGGAATAATTTCTCTATACTGCTCTTCTCTTCTTTCGTCTTTACTATCGTTTCAGTGGCATTCAACTTTTCCTGTTCTTTTCTGGTGTCGTGTCCTACAAGCATTATGAAGGCAAAGAAGGCTATGCCTATTCCCAGTACCACTCCAAGCAGTTTGCCCAACTGTATCATGGGCACCCGCCCAATAAACATCATGAGGAAGATGACCGAGCAAAGGAGTACTGCCGTAGAGAGGTTCTCGAGCATGATCAGCCCAGCCATGGGAATGGTGAGGATCAATATCCATTTGAATGCGCTGCGGTCGGCACCGTTTTCTGTCTGCTTGGCACTCAGTATCTGAGCGGTAGCCAGCACCAAACTACCCTTTGCTATTTCTGATGGTTGAAATGTTAACCCAAAGATCGCTATCACTCGCTGCGCTCCATTGATATCTTCACCAGCCACGAGTACGAGTAGCAGGGTAAAGACAGAAAAGAAGAGCAGGAATGGAGTCATGAGTTTGAAATACCGGCATGGAATATTGAGGGTAAGTATAGCCACCATCACTCCCGCTATTATCGTGCTGGAGTGCATCATGATAGGTTTTATGTAGTTGTTGCTCTTGTATGTGAGATTGCTCGAGGCACTGAACACCTCGATGATGCTAATCATGCACAGGAAGAAAAACACCATCCATATAACCTTGTCGCCTTTGAATATGTTGTTTATTTTCTGGTTCATCTATTCCATTTTGTTATAAGTTTCTTACGAGAGTCTTAAACTGCTCGCCCCTGTCCTCCATATTTTTGAACAGGTCGAAGCTGGCGCAGCATGGGCTGAGCAGCACTGTCTCGCCTGGTTTTGCCATCTCATAGCATGCATCTATACATTCGCGCATAGAATGAGTGTCGCGCACAGGTATTCCCAGCGGATCAAAGAAGTTGTGCAGTTTGGTATTGTCGGCACCCAGGTATACGAGTCCGCTGCATTTCTTCATTACCAGTTCCTTTATCTCATTATAGTCGTTGCCTTTGTCTTTACCGCCAATGATGAGTATGACCTTTGTTTTCATGCTTTCAAGTGCATACCAGCATGCGTCCACATTGGTAGCCTTTGAATCGTTGATATAATGCACACCCCTCACCGTGGCCACTTTCTCCAGTCGGTGCTCCACGCCTGGGAAATCGCTGAGACTCTTACGTATCACCTCATTGCGTATGCCCGAGAGTTCGGTGGCTATGCCCGCAGCCAGACTATTGTATATGTTATGCTTGCCAGTGAGGCTGAGCGACTCCTGCTCCATATTGAATGGTGTAGGCTTCTCTATCTTATATTGCCCCTCTTCAATATATCCTATGCTTCCTGCCTCTTTGAGATAAGAGAAGGGGCATTGTATGGCTTTAATTTCATACTTCTGCAGTTCACGCTTTATGATTGGGTCGTCATTCCAGTAGATGAATGCATCATTGGGTGTCTGGTTTTGTATGATGCGCATCTTGGAGTCTACATAGTTCTGCATGCAGTTGTCATATCTGTCGAGGTGGTCGGGAGTGATATTGAGCAGAATGGCTATGTTGGCATGAAAGTCATACATATTGTCGAGTTGAAACGAACTCAACTCTATTATGTAGTATTCATGTGGTTCTTCTGCCACTTGCAATGCCAGAGAATGACCTATATTGCCCGCCAGACCAGCATCATAGCCAGCCTCTTTGAAGATATGATAGATGAGCGATGTGGTTGTGGTCTTTCCGTTGCTGCCCGTTATACATATCATCTTGGAGTCTGTATATCTGCCTGCAAACTCTATCTCGCTGATGATATGTATGCCGCGCTCCTCAATCTTTTTTATTATGGGCGCACTGTCGGGAATGCCAGGACTTTTTATTATCTCTGTGGCATTCAGTATCTTCTCTTCAGTATGAGACCCCTCCTCCCATTCAATGTCGCGAGATGAGAGCATCTCCTTGTATTTGTCAGCAATCCTTGACATGTCTGACACAAACACGTCAAAACCCTTTTTCTTGGCCAGTACGGCAGCACCTGCGCCGCTCTCGCCTGCTCCAAGTATTACAATCCTTTCCATTTCTATCCTTTCGACTATATTGGTTTCAGATTTTGTTTCTTTTTTCTCTTTTTGCCGTCTTTTGCCTTATCTCATCTTGAGAGTGATAATGGTAATAACGGCCAGTATGATGGTCACAATCCAGAATCGGATGGTTATCTTCGACTCGTGCACCACATTGTGTGGACCTTTGAAGAGGTATGTGCAGTCTGGGTCCAATTGACTGTCTTGTGTACGGAAAGCGTCATGGATGGGTGTGCGCCTAAATATGCGCTGCCTTACTCCACGTCTTTTGCCCATTTTGAAATACCACACTTGTAGCATCACGCTGAGGCTCTCAACGAAGAAGATACCGCAGAGTATGGGTAACATCAGTTCTTTGTGTATGATGATGGCACACACGGCAATGATTCCTCCAATGGTCAGCGAACCCGTGTCTCCCATAAAGATCTGGGCAGGGAAGGCATTATACCACAGAAATCCTATGAGTGCTCCTATGAATGCGCATATAAACACCACCAGTTCCTGACTACCAGGAATATACATTATATTTAGGTATGACGCAAATTCTATATGACTGGACACGTATGCGAAGATACCCAGCGCCACACCTATTATTGCCGATGTGCCTGCACACATACCATCCATGCCGTCGTTGAGGTTAGCACCATTGGATACTGCCGTAACCACCAGTATGGTCATCACCACAAAGAGCACCCAGCCAGCAGCCTCTTTCTTATCGCCCATGAATGACATAACCTGCGAATAGTCGAGGTTATGGCCTTTCACAAAGGGTATGGTCGTCTTGAGCGACTTGGTGGCTTCCTGGCGGTGCTTCACCACCAGTTCGGTGCCTGTTTTCTTTTCTATGGCCACATTCTCGCGCATTACAGCATCGGGACTGAAATAGAGCACCAGACCAACTATCAGTCCCAGTCCCACCTGACCCACAATCTTGAATTTGCCCTGCAGGCCCTCTTTGTTATGGCGGAATATCTTGATGTAGTCATCCAGTCCGCCCAGTAGTCCGAGCCATACCGTGGTGATAATCATAAGTATGAGATAGATATTTCTCATGCGTCCCAGCAGCAATACGGGTATGAGTATAGCCACTATGATGATGATGCCACCCATAGAAGGCACACCAATCTTCTTTACTCCGAATGGGTCTATATTGGCATCGCGTTGCACCTCTGTAATCTGCTTTCTCTTGAGGAACTTGATGAATTTCTCGCCAAACCAAGCCGAGATGACCATCGACATCACCAATGCCAACAGCGAACGGAAGGATATATATGACCAGAGGTGGCTGCCTGGTATGCCAAACTGGTCGAAGAGTCTAAAAAGATAATACAACATATCGTTTGGTTGTTTTGAATGTTATTGCTGCGCAAAGATATCCCTAATCACCTCACGGTCGTCGAAATGGTGCTTTACGCCTTTAATTTCTTGATAGTCCTCATGTCCTTTGCCAGCCACGAGAATAACGTCGCCCTTGGTGGCGAGCATGCATGCTGTGCGTATGGCTTCGCGCCTGTCAGCGATGCTTACCACCTTTTTCATCTGCTGGGCTGTGAGTCCTGCCAGCATGTCATTGATGATATCCTGTGGCTCCTCAAATCGTGGGTTGTCGCTGGTAATGATAACCTTGTCGCTTTGCCTTACAGCCTCCTGGGCCATCAGTGGGCGTTTGCCCTTGTCTCTGTTGCCTCCCGCACCGCATACGGTAATCACATGTCCCTTGCCACCAAGCACCTCATGAATGGCATTGAGCACATTCTCAAGGGCATCGGGGGTATGGGCATAGTCAACAATGGCTGTATATCCCTCCTTGCTGCGTATGGGCTCCAGTCGGCCGCTCACGCTCTTCAGGGTGCTCAGCACCACAAGGATATCGGCAGGGTTCTTGCCCAGCATCACCGCAGTGCCATACACTGCCAGAAGGTTGCTGACATTGAATTTGCCTATGAACTGCACGCCCACCTCATTGCCGCAGATATCGAGATACATACCTTCGAAATGGCATTCAATTATCTTGGCTTTGAAATCGGCGAGACTGCGGGTTGAATAGGTCTTCACTGTAGCCTTGGTGTTCTGCACCATCACCATACCGTTTTTGTCGTCGGCATTGGTTATAGCAAAGGCATCCTTGCCCAATGAGTCGAAGAATGCTTTCTTGGCATCGCGATAGTTCTCAAACGTCTTGTGATAGTCGAGATGATCACGTGTGAGGTTGGTGAAGATGCCTCCTGCATAGTGTAGTCCGCCTATGCGCTTCTGTGCTATGGCATGGCTTGAGCACTCCATAAACACATACTCGCAACCCTCGTCTGCCATCCTGCCGAGCAGGTTGTTGAGTTCTATTGGGTCTGGAGTGGTATGGGTGGTGGGAAGTGCTTCACCGTCAATATAATTGCATACTGTTGAGAGGAGTCCACACTTATGACCGAAGGCACGAAACATGTTATACAACAGTGTGGCTATGGTAGTCTTGCCATTGGTGCCTGTCACGCCAACCAGTTTGAGTTTTCTTGTCGGGTCGCCATTGAAGAGTGTGGCCACCTTACCCACAGCCTCTTCTGTAGACGCCACGGCCACATAGCAGACGCCTTCGGCCTTCTCGTCGGGCATTGTCTCAAGCAGTATGGCGGCAGCCCCTTGCTCTATGGCCTTGGTTATATATGCATGTCCGTCCACCTGTGTGCCCTTGATGGCCACAAAGAGATGACCCTTTTGTATCTTTCTTGAGTCTATGTTGACTCCTGTTATTTCTATGTCTGCGTTGCCTATTATCTGCGTAGGCTTTACTGTTTTGAGTAGTTCATTCAGTTTCATACTCATGTCTCCTTTATATATAGATATGTTATCTGTTTTGTTTCTATCTAATAATTATCACTGTTTTGCTTTGCTTATGTCAAATCAGATTTTGAGTTCCAGCACGCATACCTGTCCTGGCGATATGGGCTTGCCTGCGGCATAACTCTGCGATACCACCTTGCCTCTGCCGTGCACTTTCACTTTCATACCGCGGCTTTCGAGCATGAAAACGGCATCGCGGGCTCCCATGCCCGTCACATCGGGAGTGATATCATTCCTTGTGTCCATCTTGGTGAGCGCCACCTTAGAACCTACAATCCTTGCATGTCCCCATATCGGATTGCCCGTGGAATAGTCGCCATTCCAACTATTGTTATTGGTCTTGATGCCCAGATGGCTCAGCACATAGTCGGCGGCCACCACATTGCCATTCTTCACGTTGGGCACCATGACAGAAAGTGAGTCGCGGGCATCTTCAACGCTCAGTTTGATGTTTTGTGCCATCACACCTTCGGCAATATTATGGAATACCACTCCGCTCATGCCACCGCCCGAGGCTGGCAGTCCTGACTTCTGTATGCATACAATGCAACTGTAGCGTGGTTTGTCGGCAGGAAAGAAACCGCAGAAACTCAATAGGTAATTGGTTACTCCTGTCTTGTATCCGCCGGCACCCTTGGATATCTGTGCTGTGCCAGTCTTGCCTGCTACCTTAAAGGATTTTGAACCAGCCTTCTTGCCCAGACCCTGGCTTACCACGTGCTCCAGAATGGTCTGCATGGTTTTGATGGTCTGCGGCTTGGCTATCTGCTCCTTGATCACCTCGGGTGGAAACTCCCTGATCACCTCGCCGTTCTTCATAATCTTCTTAATGAAGCGTGGGCGCATCATCTTGCCATCGTTGGCAATGGCGTTATAGAAGGTGACGGTAGAGATAGGTGGCACCTGGGTTTCATATCCTATGCTCATCCATGGCAGTGCTGTCTTGCTCCAGTTGATCCATTGTCCGCGATCGTTTTTCTTCGGCATACGTATACGTGGGGGAGTGGAGCCTACCAATGGTATGCGCAGATCGCTGGCCAGTCCCACACGGTATATGCCCTCCACGAATTTCTCTGGATTATTGCCGTAGTGCTCGTCTATGACCCTGCTCACACCGATATTTGAACTCACCTCGAGAGCCCTTGGCAGCGAGATGGTCTGATAGCCTCCGCGCCGCCAGTTGTGGTCCTTCATGTCACGTCCGTGCATGTTCCATACTCCCGAACCAGTGTTTATCATGAGTGTGGTGTCTACAACACCGTCGTCGAGTGCCACGAGGAATGAGGCCGTCTTGAACACAGAACCTGGTTCGAGCAGGTCGCTCACGGCATTGTTCTTAACCTCGCGATATTTGCCGTCGGCACACTTGGTCATGTTTACAATAGCTTTGATGTCTCCTGTGGCCACCTCCATGAGCACCACTACGCCCACATCGCCGTTTACCTGCGGCAATTTCAGTTCTTCTATCAAGGCACGCTCGGCTATATCCTGCATGCCCACATCTATGGTGGTCACCACGTCTACACCGTCTATAGGATTGCTGATGGGTATATTCATCCATTTGTTTAGCACCTTGCGGCGGTGGGTGATGCCTTGAGTGCCGCGCAGCAGCGAGTCGTATGACAATTCAAGTCCGCAGCGTGCCGTGTCCTTGGCACCATACATGTCGCCAATGGTGCGCTGAGCCAGCGAACCAAATGGTCGTTTGCGAGAGTTGAACTCCTCGTAATAGAATCCGCCCTTGTATTTCGACTGGCGGAAGATAGGCAGTTTCTTTACTTCCGAAAAGGTGTTATAGTCTATGCGTTTCTTCCATATCAGACAATTGCGCGACATCTTCTTGTGACCTTTCTCCAGGTCGGTCTTGAACTCTTCCACCGACTTCTCAGGGAAGATCTTGTGCAGGCCCTCGCATATAAGGTCTACACTGTCGTTCCACATAGAGTCTTTCTTTTCGCCTCCAGCCACAAAGTCCATATATATCTTGTATTCAGGTATGCTGCTTGCCATCAACTGTCCGTCGCAACTAAGGATATTGCCTCTATTTGGCTTCACTCTCACGCTGTCGCGCTTGAGTCGTGCAGCCACATCGGTCCAATACTCCTTCTCTGCGGTCATGATATATCCCGCCTTTACGACTACCGATATGCCGATAATCGTAAACACCAATGCTATCAGCAGATAGCGAGGCATCACCTTGTCGCTTTCAAACTTGCTCATTCTTCTGGTATGGTAATAATATATGGTGGTTGGTCTGACACTTTAAGTAGACTGTCCTTATTATTCTTCAGTTCATCCAGCACACGACTTTCACGGCTTTTCTCTGTGAGGGTGCTCGATGTGGTCAGCGCCCTATATTTGGCATCCTTGAGTTCTTTCTCCATCTTGTCTATAGCTATGAAGTCCTGCTGACACTGGTATCTGAATGCTACATAGGCAATGACGAAGCCTACGATGATCACAAGGAGCCACACCTGGCTTCTCACCACCTGTGTGGTCAGGATATCGCCACCAAGGATTTCGCGTAATGATAATGATGATGACTTGCTGTCATCCTCACGTGCACGTTCCTTGATTATCTTGATGGCAGACTCAATCTGTTCTTCCACCTTCTCGTCTTTTGTCTTTGCTTCTTCTAGTTCTTTCTTCATTGCACCTTATATATAATAAGTATAGACAGTCATATTTTCTCTGCTATGCGCAGTTTGGCACTTCGGCTACGAGGGTTTGTTTCCACCTCTTCTCGGTCGGCGGTAGTAACCTTGCCCAGGGGTTTCATTGGGCATGAGGTGCGGCCAAAGAAGTCCTGCACTATCTTTCCCTCTGCGTTGCCCGCCTTCATGATATTCTTCACTATGCGGTCTTCGATAGAGTGGTATGTGATTACCGACAGTCGTCCCCCTGGTGCCAGCAGCGAAATGGCGCCGTTGAGCATCTCCTTGAGTGCGTCCATCTCGTGGTTTACCTCTATGCGCAGTGCCTGAAAGAGTTTGGCCAGTTCTTTCTTCTCGCGTTCACGGGCAAAGAGTTTGCCCACTGCCTCCTTGAGGTCACCGGTTGTCTCTATCCGTTTACTGCTGCGTTGCTTTGTTATGAGTGATGCTATCTGCCGCGCCTGCCGTAGTTCGCCGTATAGGTAGAACACATCAGCCAACTGCTCCTCGCTATAGTTGTTTATCACGTCGGCGGCATTGAGCCCTGCACGTTTGTTCATTCGCATGTCCAGGGGAGTATCAAATCTGAATGAGAATCCTCTTGTCTCGTCGTCGAGATGATGGCTCGACACTCCAAGGTCGGCAAGCAGTCCGTCTATATGCTCTTCGCCGTGATAGCGCATCCAGTTTTTGATGTATCTGAAATTGCTTCTCACGAATGTAAACCTGTTGTCGTCGATGATGTTTCTTTCTGCATCAGCATCCTGGTCGAAACTGTAGAGGCGACCGTTATCGCCTATGCGTGACAAAATCTCGCGGCTATGTCCGCCACCACCAAAGGTCACATCCACATAGATGCCTCCCTCTCTGATGTTCAGTCCGTCAACGCTCTGCTTGAGCATTACAGGTATGTGGTAACCGTCCGCTTTGATTGTCATCTCTTCTCCCCTTTTTGTTATTGATAAATGAATAGTGGATTTGAAATATTCTCTTGATCTGTGGTGACTATGTGTCAGCATTTGGTGTTGTCAGCCCAACAGTTCTTCAAGTGCTTTGCCAAACTCTTCAGTGTCCATAAACTGTTCCTCTTCGTTTTCTGCCGCCCATATCTCTATGGTGTCTCCCATGCCGATAAATTTTACGGTCTGGTCTATGCTGGCCATCTGCATGTATTTCTTGGGAATAAGAAACCTGCCGCTGGCGTCTAAGGTTATTATCTCCGCCTGTGATACAAACTGTCTAAACAGGGTTTGCTCATTCTTGTCCCAGCGGTTCAGTTTCTCGCGCAGCGAGTCCATCTGGCTGTTCCATACATTCTCAGGATAGAGCACGAGGCACTTCTGAAACACATCCTTGCGCATAACGATATTTGTTTCGCCGATGCCCGTGAGCACCTTGCGAAACGCAACAGGCAGAAACACCCTTCCTTTGGTGTCTGTTTTGGCTTCTATGTTACCTAAAAATCGCATGCGTTCTTATATATAATTAATTTGGGTTCAAAGATACATATTTTTCCCCACATTCCTCCACTTTTCCCCACTTTTTTTGATTTTTAACGCATTTTTTAATTATAGGTCAATCCATGGACTATTATGGATAGTGTATTACTATATCCAAGTTTGTAATATATTATTTATGGTTTTGCAGGTGGGTATTTGAGCTCTTATAATAGAGGGAGATACCCCTCTCTACGTAAACTTTCCTTATGTTGTGAGGGTATGATAAGGGGTAATAATCAATAATCTGGTATGATTTTATTGCTAATAATGACAAGAAAAATCAAGTGTTTCTTTTATGTAGAGTCTTGACTATCATTCCTTCTTCCAACCTATTGATTCCTTATGATGAAGTTGGCACATAATATTGTTAAAAACAATTATATACTCAAACTTGCATGTCATTTATTTGGAGCGGCGGCAATAAGTTTGTACCTTTGCACTCGCAAAGCCTGACATGTGGTCATGCTCATAAATAATAATTTTGATTATGAAGAAAACAGCAATCATAGCTTTTGGCATTGCCATTCTGATGGCGGCATGCACAACCACCAAGACTGTAATATCACAACCAGAGGCTCCCAAGGCAGAAGAAACCACTCCTGTAGTGTCGCTGCCCACAGTGACTCCCAGTACCGAGTTCATAAGTATCACTGAGGCCATCTCATTGCTCGACAATCCGCAGCAAACAGCAGAACTGGCAAAGAAATATGGCTATAAGATCATAAATGACTATGCAGTGTACAGACTGGATGCCTATAAGCCGATGATGTATAAAAACTGCCGTCCAGCCAAGGCTATGGGTGCCAATGTATATGAGGATATGCCCAAACCACTGCGCAAGGGAGTTTCCAGTTATATTGCCATGCGCGATGATGTGACCATTGGCGTTTTCAACGAGGCAGCATACGGCAATCTCGTTCAGCAACTCGCTGCTGCTGGTTTCACCCTCGAGCGTGATGGCTATGAGCAGGTGTTTACCAATGGCACCATAATGGCTTACTGTCATGCATCAAGAAAGACAGTCCGGTTGGCCAAGAACTAACAACTGCTTATTCTCATAATTGCGCTTGTTTTTATTCTTATCATCTTTTTCTATGATGATGGTATAGTGCAGTCACAAAGTTGCGCAATTTGAAATAATGGAAGATAGAAGAGGGTTCATCCAATAAGGATGGTCTGATAGGCATAGAAATGTCGACTAAATGACAAAAAAGTATGGAAAATTATTACAATAATAATACTTTTATCATTTTTTTTGCATTTTCTTTGCTCTTTTGTCGCTTGTTATAAAGAAATGTGTTACTTTTGCATGTTGTTATAGAAAAAAGATGAAAGAGATTAGCCAAAAGACTATCGATATTGATAATATCCTCAAATCCAAACTGGGCGGCAAGACAAAATATATTCCCCGCCCTCTGGTGTCGTGGTTGAAAAAAATCATCCACCAAGATGAGGTTAACGCCTATCTCTGGGATAGCCGCCACTTGAGCGGCACCGAATGGCTTGAGGAGTGCGTGAGATATCTCGATATGACTCTGGAGATAGAAGGAGAAGAGAACCTGCCCGCCAATGACGACGGACGACTCTATACCTTCGTGAGCAACCACCCCCTCGGCGGAGAAGACGGCGTGGCGCTCGGCGCAGTTATTGGTAGACACTACGATGGCAAATTCAGATACCTGGTCAACGACCTGCTCATGAACCTGCCCGGACTGGCACCCGTGTGCATACCTATAAACAAGACAGGCAAGCAGAGTCGCGATTTCCCTATGATGGTAGAAGCAGGATTCAAGAGCGACAACCACATGCTGATGTTTCCTGCTGGCATCTGCTCGCGACGCAAAAAAGGAGTGATAGAGGATGTGGCATGGAAGAAAACATTTATTACAAAAAGCGTTGAGTATCAGCGCGATGTGGTGCCCATACATTTCAGTGGTGCCAACTCGGATTTCTTCTACCGCATAGCCAATTTCTCCGATAAGTATGTCAAGAAAGTAAACATAGCCATGCTCTTCCTTGTGGATGAGATGTATAAGAACACCCACAAGACATTTAAGATTTCTATAGGAAAGCCCATACCATGGCAGACCTTCGACAAGAGTCGCACCCCAGCCCAATGGGCGCAGTATGTCAAGGAGATAGTATATAAACTCTAATATTCAGCCGAAACTCAACATACCAAAATGGAACAAGAGATAATCAAGCCTATCAGCAAGGAACTGCTTAAAAGCGAGCTGACCCCTCAACGCCAGTTGAGAATGACCAACAGAAGCAACAACGAGATATATATCGTTGATGCCCATAACGCACCCAACGTGCTCAAGGAGATAGGGCGACTGAGGGAGATAGTATTCAGAGAGGCTGGTGGAGGTACTGGCAAATCCATGGATCTCGACGAGTTTGACACTTGCGACAACTGCTACAAGCAACTCATCGTATGGAATCCCGAGCAGGAGGAGATCATAGGCGGCTATAGGTATATACTTGGTTCTGATGTGGAAATGGACAGCAACGGGCAACCCATATTGGCCACCAGTCACATGTTTCATTTCTCAGATAAGTTCATCAAAGACTATCTGCCACAGACAATAGAACTCGGCAGAAGTTTTGTAACACTCGAATATCAGAACACACAAAAGAATCCAGCCAAGAGCCTCTTTGCCCTTGATAACCTCTGGGACGGACTGGGAGCCCTTACGGTGATTAAGCCAAATGTGAAATATTTCTTCGGCAAGATGACCATGTATCCATCCTATATACGTAAGGGACGCGACATGATACTCTATTTCCTCAAAAAGCATTTCGACGATAAAGACAACCTTATCGTGCCGATGAAACCGCTGAAAATAGAGGCTGACCCGAAAGAACTGGAGAAACTGTTTTGCGAGGAATCATTCAAGGATGACTATCGTATTCTCAACAGGGAGGTACGCAAGTTGGGTTATGATATCCCACCATTGGTAAACGCATACATGAGTTTGAGCCCTACAATGAAACTCTTTGGCACCGCCATCAACGATGGTTTCGGAGATGTGGAGGAAACGGGCATACTCATAGCCGTCGACGAGATACTCGAAGGCAAGCGAATGAGACATATAGACTCGTTTATCAAGTCTCACCCCGAGGCTATGCAGATTACGAGTGGCGCCAATAATGTGATATACAAGTTGTAATCAAATCACATTATCGCCCAATCATCATATTACCAATCAATTATCAGATTATTGGCAATCAGATTATCGGCAGGCTTGTGCCGATAATCTTTTGATATATATCCAAGGCATACACGTCGGTCATACCACTCACATAGTCTATGACTGCCATGATGCGTGTTTCGAGATTGTCGGAATGGATGTCATACTGGCTACTCACCCTATTGATAAGTTGCTGCGACAGGTAACGGTCGGGATACACCACGGCTTCGGTCATCTGGTGCATGAGTGTTTCGATGATCTTATATCCCGACAGTTCCACATCCAACACGGGTTTGCTGCGATATATACGCTCTGCCGACACTGAGGCGCAATACTTATATGCCAAGTTGCGATGCCCGTCAATATTGTCAATGAGCGAACCATTTAGATTGCCGCTCAGTATCTCCTGCTCATTGTCAACAAAGGCTGTTATGCACTGTTTGATGAGTTCGCCTATCACGCAGGTCCGCATATACACAATCTTCTCGTTGTCGTCGGTGAGTCCCACCTTATCAATGGTGCTCATGATATAATCCCTACGCTCTTGCGAGAAGAACTGAAGCAGCAGATCTACAGTATTCTTATACGACAATATCTTTAACTTATGAGCATCTTCGATATCCATGATTTCATAGCAGATATCATCGGCCGCCTCCACGAGATACACCAGTGGATGACGACAGTATGCAACCCCTTCTGGACCGTCATATTTGCAAAAAATGCCCATTTCATCGGCGATGGTTCTAAATATCTGCTGTTCGGAAGCAAAAAAGCCAAACTTCCCTTTCTTGCCCGCCATGGTAGACGAATAAGGGTATTTCACTATACATGCCAGCGATGGGTATGTCATCACGAAACCACCCTTGCGCCGACCCTGAAACCTATGGGTGAGCAGACGAAATGCATTGGCGTTGCCTTCGAAATGAGTGATGTCTGACCAAAATTCATCACTCACCATATTCTTGAGATTGGCACCCTTACCCTCGGTAAAGAACGATTGGATGGCCTTTTCGCCTGAATGGCCAAAAGGTGGATTGCCAAGGTCGTGGGCCAGGCATCCCGTAGCCACTATCTGTCCGATCTCGCTGACCAATGTGTTGGCCAGTTCGGGGTGCTTGCCTATGAGTGCCGCAGCCACACCATCGCCCAGCGAGGTACCCACGCTGGCCACCTCGAGACTATGAGTCAGGCGGTTATGTACAAATACCGAACCCGGCAATGGAAACACCTGCGTCTTGTTTTGTAGACGCCTGAATGGGGCGGAGAAGATAAGACGATCATAGTCTCTCTTGAATTCAGTACGGTCGTCATGCCTGTCCACATGCTTGTGCTCGAGTCCTAACCTCTTGGTGGTTATCAGTTGCTGCCAGTTCATCATGATTATTCAAAATTTGGTTGTCGGTGAATGCCAAAAAGCACCACCGAGTGTTTTATGTCAATGCAAAAGTAGTGATTTTTAAATTAATTACCACTTTTTGTTCCCAAAAATAGCGATGTTATAATATAATTTATTACTTTTGCACGTAATTACCATATATATATGCAAAAATGATTGAGATAAAAGTTATAAACAAGGGTCATCACCCACTACCGCAATACGCCACAGAGCAGAGTGCAGGAATGGACCTCAGGGCAAACATAGACGAGCAAATCGTTATACAACCCATGCAACGATTGCTCATAGGCACGGGCTTACATATAGCATTGCCCAAAGGCTATGAGGCACAGATAAGGCCACGCAGCGGACTGGCATTGAAACACGGCATCACCGTGCTCAACAGTCCCGGCACCATAGATGCCGACTATAGAGGCGAGATAGGAGTATTGCTCATCAATCTCTCCGACAAGGATTTCGTTATCAACGACGGCGAGAGGATAGCACAGATGGTGATTGCCAGACATGAGCAGGTACAGTTCGCTCTTGTGGAGGCTCTCGACGAGACAGAGCGTGGCGAAGGTGGCTATGGGCACACTGGTGTGAAATGACAATAGCCATGTTGGCATGGGAGTGAAATGACAAACAGATAGTAAAAAGATGAAGAAACAGGTAATAGCCATATTGTTGACTGTGGCTGCGGTCACATGCACATTTTGTCCTATGGTGGCAGCCCGCAAGGCTAATGTCGCAAAGGGCACAGGCACCCTGATTGCCGACAAGGCAAGGCAGGACAAGTATGACTATTTCTTTGTGGAGTCGGTGGTGCAGCGCGAGAATGGAAACATCGACGCATGCTTCGACCTGCTACGCCGATGCCTCGACCTATGCCCCGATGCCCCAGAGGCCAACTATTGCATAGCGCAGTATTACAGGGTCATGGGCGACAAGGAGCAATCATTCCTCCACTTCAAGAAAGCCGCTGAGGCAGACCCTGACAATACCACCTATCTCGAGGTGTTCGGACTTTCATGCCTGGGCACAGAGCATGATGATGAGGGCATGGCGGCACTCGAAAAACTCGTTACCATCAATCCCAACAAACTCGATATCCTGTCGCTCCTTCAGTATAAGTACACCGAGAAAAAAGAATATGACAAGGCCCTCAAGGTGCTCGACCGCATGGAGAAGATAGAGGGAAAGAGCGAGAAGATATCAATAGAAAAGAGCAATATCAGACTCACTATGGGCGACAAGCAAGGTGCTATGGCAGAAATCAAGAGCCTTGCCGACCAATACCCCAACGACCCCAATTATCAGTCGATTTATGCCGATGTGCTCCTGTATTGCGGCGAAAACAAGCAAGCCTACGACCTTCTGGATGCACTGCTGGCCAAAGAACCCGACAACAGTGCGGCGCAGATCTCCATGATGTCTTATTACAAGGCCGAAAGCGAGCCGGAGAAAGCAGACTCCATGGCCCTGCGTATTCTAACCAACGACAACACCCCAAAGGATAATAAACTGATGCTCATCAGGCAGATCATCTCTGATAATAATCAAGAGGGAGGCGACAGCACCAAGGTGATAGATATCTTCGAGGAGGTGCTCAAGCAAAAGCAAAACGATGGCGACATGGCATATCTCTATGCCACATATCTGCAATATTTGGAGATGCCAAAGCCGCAGATAAAGGATGCCTACAGCCGTGTGCTCGAGATAGCACCCGACTATGCACCCGCCCGACAGCAACTCGTGCAAATGGGATTGCTCGACAAAGACTATAATATGGTAATTGAACTATGCCAGGCAGGACGACAGTATAACCCCGATGAAATGGCGTTTTATTACGCTCAAGGCATGTCTTACTATATGCTCGGCCACAATGCTAAAGCCCTCGACACCTTCAGAAGCGGTGTGGAACTGGCAAACGAGCAGAGCAATCCCGAACTGGTTAGCGACATGTATGCTATCATGGGCGACATACTCTTTGCTGCCAACAAACCAACACAGGCCTTTGAGGTCTACGACTCGTGCCTGCAATGGAAAGAGGATAACATCGGTTGCCTCAACAACTATGCCTATTATCTCAGTATCAATGGCGACAGCCTCGACAAGGCCGAGCAGATGAGCTATAAGACAATCAAGGCCGAACCCACCAATTCCACCTATCTCGATACATACGCATGGATACTCTATATGCAGAAACGCTATGCAGAGGCAAAAGTATATATCGAACAGGCACTCGCTTGCGACTCACTGCCAAGTGTAGACATCCTCGACCATGCCGGAGATATCATGTACAGAAATAATATGACCGACGAAGCGGTAGCTCTGTGGAAGAGAGCACTCAAACAATCTCCTGACAACAAGATAATTACAAGAAAAATAAAACTAAAAAAAATAATAAAAAAATGAAGCCTCTAAAGTATTTGTCACTGGCATTATTATCGTTGCCACTGCTCATGACTTCTTGTAAGTCAAAGCAAGTTGTAGTAGAACAACAGCAACCATCAATCTCTATCGGCGTGGAAAAACAAAAAGAATTGAAAACTGTGCTTGCTAATGCCCAAACTGCTGAATTCGTAACATCAAAGGTCAAATTCTCTGTGTCGGAGGGCACACAGGAAATCTCGCTCACTGGTAATCTTAAGATGAAACGTGACGACGTGATAAGATTGCAACTCATGGCTTTCGGATTCGTTGAGGCTGCCAGAATAGAGTTCACAAAGGATTATGTGCTCATCATGGACAGGATAAACAAACAGTATCTCAAGGCTTCTTATGAACATATCTCATTCCTCAGAAATAGCGGACTAAACTTCTATTCTCTACAAGCCCTGTTCTGGAACGAACTCTTCCAACCAGGTGAGAATAAAGTAACCGAAAGCCTGCTCAACAACTTCAAGGTTGAAGACAAAGGCAATGGTCTAACCCTCACCATAAGCAAGAATAATCTCGACTATAAATGGCAGACTGCTAACAGTCTTATCAACCAAGTTAATGTTATCTATAATGATAAACTCAGAGGCGTGACAGGACTCAAATGGGATTATTCAGACTTCAAGAACCTCGGCAACAAGTCGTTCCCAAGCAGAAACAATATCCTTTTTGCCACTCCAAAGAAGGAGATAAATATCAAGATGACGCTCAACCACCTCGGCAACGAAAGCGAATGGGAAACACGTACCGAAGTGCCAGGCAAATACCGCCAAGTGTCTGTTGACGATATCATCAGACGCTTCATGTCTCTCTAAATAGTTGGAATAAAGGGCTTTATGAATAAACTTGCACTATTGCTGATATTTCTCGCCTTCTCCTTGGCAGCACCGTGCCAGACACGGAAAAATGCTGCCAAGAAGAGGACTACTACCAGCGTGTCTCGCAAGAAAACATCATCAAAATCCAAGACCAAAAGCAAAACCAAAAAGCCAACAACCAAGAATAACTCCAGCGGAAATGCCACCATCAGCGGCCTCAAAAGCCAAAGGGCTGACATTCAAAGAAATATCAGACTGCAGGAGCAGAAACTCAGAAGCAACCAGCTCGACGTGAAGAAAAGACTTCAGAACCTGCTGGTGCTCAACTCCGAGATCTACGACAAAAAGAAGGCTCTCGATACCATTCGAAAGGATATCACCACCCTCGATACCACGATGGCAAGGCTCAACAGGGAACTCGTTGACCTCAACCTTGAACTTGCCGATCGCAAGGAGAAATTCGTCAAGTCAATGCGTTATATGCACCGCAATAGGTCGATACAAAACAAACTCATGTTCATCTTCGGCGCCAAGAATTTCTCGCAGATGTATCGCAGAATGAGATTTGTAAAGGAATATGCGTCTTATCAGAGTGCACAGGGTGAGATGGTCAAGCAGAAGCAGAAGGTTGTAGAGCAGAAATATGCCGAACTGGCTGAGTTTAAGAGGCAGAAGAGTTCGCTCCTCTCCAAGGGTGAGCATGAGAAGCGTGCCCTGGAGAGCAAGCAGACCGAGCAGCAGACCGTGGTGTCTTCGTTGCAGCGACAGCAGCGCACCATACAGGGTATCATCGACAGCCAGAAAAAGAAGGATGCAGCCATAAACGCACAGATAGACCGACTCGTGGCCATAGAGGTGGAGAAGGCACGCCAAAGAGCCATTGCTGAGGCAAAGCGCAAGGCCAAAGAGGCCGAAGCAGCTAAGAAAAGGCAGGAGGAACTGGCACGCAAGAAAGTTGAGGCCGAGGCTGCCGCACGCGAAAACCAGAAGCGCATAGCCGCAGCCAAGGAGAGGGAGCGCAAGGCCAAAGAGGCTGCCCGACAGGCTGCCAAACGCAACGAACAGGAGCGACAGGAGGCTGAAAGGCTTGCCCGACAGGCCGAAGAGGACAGAAAACAGATTGAGAGGCAGTCGGAGGAAGACAACAAATCGCGTCAGCGTGAGATGGCACAGGTGCGCAAAGAGAGCACGCTTGTCTATAACCTCGATGCCGAAGATAGGCGCATCTCTGGCAGTTTCGAAAGCAACAAAGGACGCCTGCCCATGCCCATCAGCGGTAGTTATCGCATCGTAAGCCATTTCGGACAGTATAACGTTGAGGGATTGCATAATGTAACCCTCGACAATAAAGGTATCAACATACTGGGACAGCATGGAGCCAAGGCCTTGAGCATCTATGATGGCGAGGTGAGCGCAGTCTTCAACCTCGGTGGCACCATGGGAGTGATGGTCAGACATGGCAGTTATATATCGGTATACTGCAATCTTGCATCGGTGAGCGTTCACCGCGGACAGCATGTGAGCAGCAAGCAGGTGCTCGGCACCGTGGGCACCGAAAACGTGCTGCAGTTCCAGTTGCGCAAAGAGAAAGCCAAACTCAATCCAGAGGTCTGGCTCAGGAGATAATAAGCATACAAAATCCAACCCTTTTGCCCCAAGAATGTCATGATAAACTATAATCATAACGCGTTTCTAAACGATGCCATCCAGTTACTGCAGTGTCTTGTGACTATCCCTTCCATTAGTCGAAATGAGGAAAAGGCTACCGATGAAATGGCGCTTTTTATGCAAAACCATGGTATCTCATTCGTTCGAGAAGGCAATAATATTATTGTTGCCGATCCCCATCATGACACTGCCCGACCCACCATACTGCTCAATGCACATATAGATACAGTGAAGCCCGTGGCCACCTGGACCCTCGACCCCTTCACACCTACAATTAAGGACGGACGGATATACGGACTGGGTACTAACGACTGCGGTGGCGGACTTGTCACCTTGTTGCAGGTCTTCAGGATAATGGTTGACGCACCGCGCAATTATAATCTTATATATGTGGCATCGGCAGAAGAGGAAGTGTCAGGAGTCAATGGGTTCAGTCGTGTGCTGCCACTGCTACCAAAGATAGACCTTGCCATAGTGGGAGAACCTACAGCCATGCAACCCGCAATAGCTGAAAAAGGACTCATGGTCATAGACGCCGAAAGCCATGGCAAGTCGGGACATGCAGCACGCAATGAAGGAGTAAACGCCATTTATGAAGCCCTCGACGACCTTGTATGGTTGCACAACTACCAGTTTGAAAAGGTGAGCCCGCTGCTTGGCCCCACCCGCCTATCGGTCACAATGATAAATGCAGGCACCCAGCATAATGTGGTGCCAGACAAGTGCTCATTCGTTATCGACGTGCGCACAAACGAACTCTATACCAATCAAGAAGTATTTGAATTGCTCTGCCGCCACCTCAAGAGCACTCTCAAGGCACGCTCGTTCAGGCTCAGTTCATCATCCATAGACTCCTGCCATCCCATAGTAGAGAGGTGCAAAGACATGGGGATGACACCCTTTGGCTCGCCCACACTCTCCGACCAGGCACTCATGCCGTTCACATCCATAAAGATTGGTCCGGGTCACTCCACACGCTCCCATTCCGCCGACGAATATATATGTATGGATGAACTCGATGAGGCTCTCGACATATACATCAGATTGCTCGATGGACTAAACATTTAGCATTTCTTTTTGACCATATACACAAATAAATTAAGATTTATTTGGCAAATTGACCTTTTTGCAGTATTTTTGCATAATCAAAACGATTATGCTATGCGTATAGACCACCATTTGTCTGTGCTCGTGCATGAGCAGGCACAGAAATACGGAGACAGAGAGGCTCTTATCTACAGAGACTTCGGCGACAGTGTTTGGAAGAGTTATACATGGAATGACTTCTCCAATATAGTTAAGGTGACATCTAATGCCATGCTCAATCTGGGCGTCAAAATGCAGGAGAACATGGGTATCTTCTCGCAAAACTCTGTGCAATACCTCTTCACCGATTTCGGCGCATGGGGTATAAGGGCTGTCACTGTGCCCTTCTATGCCACCAGCAGCGAAGAGCAAATCCAGTTCATGATCCATGATGCCAAGATCCGTTTCCTCTTCGTGGGAGAGCAAGACCAGTATGACAAGGCTCACAGGGTGTTCAGTCTATGCCCAACCCTCGAGCGTATCATCATCTTCGATAATAATGTTAAGAAGAGCGAACATGACCCAAACAGCATCTATTTCGATGAGTTCCTCAAACTGGGAGAGAACCTGCCAAGGCAGACCGAAGTGGAGCAACTATATGATAGTGCCACGCTCGATGATGTGGCCAACATCCTCTATACCAGCGGTACCACAGGCAATAGCAAGGGTGTGGTACTCTCGCAACTCCAATATTTCACCGCACTGGCCTCCAACCAGCGATGCGTAGATGTGAGCGACAAGGATAAAGTGCTCAATTTCTTGCCATACGCCCATATCTTCGAAAAGGGATTTACACTGCTCTCATTATCCGTGGGAGCCACACTCATCGTGAATACAGACCCACGCGAGGTGCAGAAAACCATGCGCGAAACCCATCCTACCAGCATGTGCGCAGTGCCCAGGTTTTGGGAGAAAGTGCTCATCGGTGTGAGAGAGAAGATTGACAACTCGAGCGCTTTCATGCGTAAGATATTTGAAAACGCCCTCGCAGTGGGACGCAAGCACAACATCGAATACGTGCTCAAAGGCAAGCGACCACCTCTACATCTCCACCTCGAATACGAGATGATAAACAGAACAATATTCAGTCTGGTGCGCAAGGAACTGGGACTCACCAATCCCAATATCTTCCCTACCGCTGGCGCTGCCGTATCGCCAGAAGTAGAAGAATTTGTCCATTCCATCGGTATCAACATGGTGGTGGGATATGGACTCACCGAGAGTCTGGCCACTGTAACCTGCGACCGCTCCAACCAGCCTGTCACCATAGGTTCGGTGGGACGACCCATTGATGCCATCAAGATAAAGATCAGCGAAGAGGGTGAGGTGATGCTCAAGGGCGACACCATATTCAAGGGCTATTACAACCGCGACGACCTCAACCGCGAGGCTTTCGATAGCGAAGGCTATTTCCATACTGGAGACGCAGGATATATAAACAATGGCGAACTATTTCTCAAAGAGCGAATCAAAGACCTCTTCAAGACATCCAACGGCAAATATATAGCTCCGCAGATGATAGAGTCGAAGATGCTCGTAGACAAGTATATAGACCAGATAGCCATCATTGCCGACCAAAGGAAATTCGTGTCGGCGCTCATCGTGCCCGATTACAGACTGCTCGAAGATTATGCCAAAATACACAACATTGAATACTCAAACCGCGAGGAATTGTGTGCTAACAAGCAGATTTATGATATGATGGCAGAGAGAATAGATACCCTGCAGCAGCAGTTGGCTCACTACGAGAAAATCAAGCGGTTTACTATCCTGCCAAAGCATTTCACCATGGAAACAGGCGAACTCACCAATACCCTCAAGATGAGGCGTGGGGTGATATCCACCAACTATAAGGAAGTCATCGACAAGATGTATGAAGAATAAACAGATTTACTAATTATATATGATCACAGCAGACCAACTGAAAGATGTCATGGAGAGGGCAGAGGCCCTGCGCAAATACCTTGACATAGACAAAAAGAAAATAGAATTTGAAGAAGAGGACTTGCGTACTCAGGCTCCTGATTTCTGGGAAGATCCCAAACGAGCCGAACAGCAAATGAAAAAGGTAAAGGGCATCAAGAGATGGCTCGACGGATATGAGGAGGTGAGGGTTTGTGCAGACGAACTCCAACTGGCCTTCGATTTCTATAAAGATGAGATGGTGACAGAAGAGGAGGTGGACGACAACTACCAAAAGGCCATCGCTGCCATCGAAAATCTGGAACTGCAAAACATGCTGAGGCAGAAAGAAGACCCCATGGACTGCGTGATGAAGATCAATAGCGGTGCTGGTGGTACCGAGAGCCAGGATTGGGCGTCTATGCTTATGCGCATGTATCAGAGATGGGCTGAGGCTCACGGACATAAGGTGACCATCAGCAACTTGCAGGATGGCGATGAGGCCGGCATCAAGAGCGTTACCATGGAGATAGAGGGTGGCGAATATGCCTATGGCTATCTCAAAAGCGAGAATGGAGTGCACCGACTGGTGCGCGTGTCGCCATTCAATGCTCAGGGCAAGCGAATGACCAGCTTTGCCAGCGTTTTCGTGTCGCCACTCGTCGACGATACCATCGAGGTATATGTAGATCCGTCAAAGATTAGTTGGGATCTCTTCAGAAGTGGTGGCGCTGGCGGACAGAACGTCAATAAGGTGGAGACGGGCGTGCGACTCAGATACCAGTATGTAGACCCCGACACAGGTGAGGAAGAAGAGATACTCATCGAGAATACCGAGAGCCGCAAGCAGCTCGAAAACAGAAATAATGCCATGCGACTGCTCAAATCACAACTCTATGACCGCGCCATGAAGAAGCGTCTTGAGGCACAGGCTAAGATAGAGGCTGGCAAAAAGAAAATAGAGTGGGGCAGCCAGATACGCAGTTATGTCTTCGACGACCGTAGGGTGAAAGACCATCGCACCAACTATCAGACTACCGATGTGGATGGTGTCATGGATGGCAAGATAGATGGTTTCATCAAGGCTTATCTCATGGAGTTCCCCGTAAACGACGAGGAATAATAGCCCATTTCATCGATACTATCATGCCGATTCTATCGATAATGATAGCCGATTCTATCGATGATGATAACAGAATGACAATAATAAACAAAACGACAACAATAACAATCTAAAAACTTTTTAAACTATGAGCAAGACACAGAAAAATGCGCGCAAGGCCGCATACGAGGCCAAGCAGGAAAGAGAAGGCAAGAAGGTGGTTGAATGGATTATTGCCATCCTCATCCTCATGGCCGTGGCTTACACTGTCTATATATCATTGGCATAAGGCCGTTGGGTCTTCTGCTTTCATCACTTCATAATAAAATAATGAGTGGACTGGAGATAGAACGTAAGTTTCGCGTGGTGAGCGACGACTATAAAACCATGGCCTTCGCCCATAGCCGCATAAAACAAGGATATATCAGCAGTCGCCAGGGTGTCACCGTAAGGGTTAGGCAACGTGGCGATTGCGGTTTCCTTACCATCAAGGGACCGTCTTTAGATGGCGGCCTCAGCAGGTATGAGTTTGAAAAAGAAATCTCGCTCGATGATGCCAACCACCTCTTTGCCCTGTGCGAACCCGGCATCATTGACAAGACCCGCTATCTTGTGAAAAGCGGCAACCATACCTTTGAGGTGGATGAGTTCTATGGCGACAATGAGGGTCTCGTGATGGCCGAAGTGGAACTCTCTGCTCCCGATGAACCCTTCCTGCGCCCCTCATTCCTTGGCGATGAGGTTACTGGCGACCGACGCTATTACAACTCTCATCTCCGAACCAATCCCTATAAGCTTTGGAAAGAGGATAAAGCAGAGCAAATCCTATGACGGCTGCCAAGGTCACACCCATGGCATTGGCTGCCAAGTCTAACCAGTCGCCGCTGCGTCTGCCTCCCGTGCAGTAGGCCTGCAGCAGTTCAATTATTCCGCTCATCACTATCGGCGCCAGCCATGCACACAACAATAGTTTCTTCTTATTAATGCCATTGCGGTGCCTATACAGGTATTCGCCCCATATAACCATGCATGTGCCACCATACATTATTATGTGTACCCACTTGTCTATAAAAGCCACATCGTCGAGTTGTGTTTGAGGAGGCGTGAAAAACGACAGATACCATATTACCGCTATCAGAATGAGCGAAAGGGGGTATTTTCTTACTTTTTGATACATTTTTAGTATTATTACTTTGAATTATGGTGCAAAAGTAAGAAATATTTTATACTTTTGCAAACAAATTACAAGAATAGTATGATATGGCACAGATAGAAAGAGCAAATTTCGGTAGTAGAATAGGTGTTATCCTGGCCACGGCTGGCTCGGCAGTGGGTTTGGGCAACGTGTGGCGTTTCCCTTATATGGCTGGCGAAAACGGTGGCGCTGCCTTCATCCTCTTCTATATCCTCTGCGTGGTGTTGCTGGGCCTGCCCTGCATAATCAATGAGTTTATTATTGGTCGCCATTCTCAGGCTAACACGGCAAGGGCATACAGCACTATCTCGGGTGGCAGTGCATGGAAGTATGTGGGTTATCTCGGTGTGCTCACGGGTTTTCTCATCACGGGTTATTATGCTGTGGTCTCTGGTTGGTGCTTGCAGTATATCTATGCCTCGCTCGTGGGTCATCTCAGTGGCGATGCCGACTATTTCAAACAATATTTTGTCAGTTTCGCCAATGATCCGGTTAAACCGCTGATATGGACGGCTCTGATGCTCGGTCTCACCCATTTTGTCATTGTGCATGGCGTGCGCAATGGCATAGAGCGCGCTTCTAAGATGATGATGCCCACACTCTTCATCCTTCTGCTCGTCATCGTGGTATGCTCATGTATGCTGCCTGGCGCCGGCAAGGGCATAGAGTTTCTCTTCAAGCCCGACTTCTCCAAGGTAAATGGCGATGTTTTTCTCGGTGCCCTCGGACAGTCGTTCTATTCGCTCAGTCTTGGCATGGGATGCCTCTGCACATACGCATCTTATTTCAATCGTCAGACCGACCTCTCGCGCTCGGCATGGCAGATAGGCATCATAGACTCGCTCATAGCCATACTGGCGGGACTGATGATCTTTCCCGCCGCCTTCTCGGTGGGCGTGAGCCCCGACAGTGGTCCATCGCTCATTTTCATCACCCTGCCCAATGTCTTCCAGAATGCTTTTGCGCAGGTGCCCATGGTGGGATACATAGTGGCATTGCTCTTCTATGGTCTCCTCTCGCTGGCTGCCCTCACCTCGCTCATCTCATTACACGAGGTGTCTACGGCTTTCTTCCATGAAGAGATGCACGTGACGCGCAAGCAGGCATCATCCACGGTCACCATCCTGTGTCTCATCGTGGGCATCTTCTGCTCGCTCTCGCTTGGTGGCTATCAGGGTCTTAAGGTATTCGGCATGACCCTCTTCGACCTCTTCGACTTTGTCACAGGACAGATCTTCCTGCCCATAGGAGGCTTCTTTACCTGTCTCTTTGTAGGTTGGGCGCTCCCTCATAAGCTGGTCAAGGATGAGTTTACCAACTGGGGCACCTTGCGCAGTCGCTTCTTCCATCTTTATATCTTCTGTGTCAAATATGTGTGCCCGATATGTATAATGATGATATTCCTTCATCAGTTTGGAATAATATAAACGATAATAACGATAATAACGATAATAACGTAAAAAACGTAAAAAAACGTAAATAGAAATGAGTACGGTCAGAGGACTTTTCGGCAGCAAGTTAGGCATCATCCTCGCCACGGCGGGTTCGGCGGTTGGTTTGGGTAATGTGTGGCGTTTCCCTTACATGACAGGTCATAATGGTGGTGCCGCCTTCATTATCATATATATAGCATGCATGCTATTGCTCGGCATTCCTGGCATGGTATGCGAGTTTATAGTAGGTCGTCATGGAGCCACCAATGCCGCCCGTGCCTATGATAAACTGTCGAAGGGCAAGCCATGGAAGTTGGTGGGATATATGGGCATAGTCACATCCATCCTTATCCTTGGCTTCTATTCGGTGGTGGCGGGCTGGTGTCTCAATTACCTCTTTGTCTCTTTTGGTGGCAGCATAGCCGCCGATGCAGAAGGTGTGACAAACTATTTCCTGCATTTCTCCTCGGGAGTGGCATTGCCCATCATCTATGGTTTAGCCTTTATCCTCATCACCCATTTCGTGGTGGCCAAGGGCATCAGGCATGGTATAGAGCGTGCATCTAAGATGCTCATGCCCACCCTGTTTATATTGCTGCTCATAATCGTTATCTCGTCGTGCATGCTGCCCGGCGCTTATAAGGGCATAGAATTTCTCATCAAGCCCGACTTCTCAAAGGTCACCAAGAGCATGATGCTCGAGGCCTTGGGACAAGCCTTCTTCTCGCTCAGTCTCGGCACCGCCTGCCTCTGCACCTATGCATCTTATTTCGGCAAGCATATAGACCTGATGCGCTCGGCATGCCAGATAGCGTTTGTGGATACCATCGTGGCCATACTTGCTGGACTGATGATCTTTCCTGCCGCCTTCTCTGTGGGTGTGAATCCCGACAGTGGTCCGTCGCTCATTTTCATCACCCTGCCCAACGTGTTCAGTCAGGCTTTTGCCTCCATGCCCATAGTGGGGTATATAATCTCCATACTCTTTTATGCCCTCCTATCGTTGGCGGCTCTCACCTCCACTATCTCTATGCACGAGATAGGCACCTCCTTCTTCCATGAGGAGTTCAACCGTCCTCGCAAGCAGGCGGCATGGGTGGTCACGGTCATAGCCTCCGTGGTGTGCATCTTCTGTTCATTGTCGGTGGGTGCCTATAAGGGTCTCACCATCCTCGGCATGTCTATAATGGATTTCCTTGACTATCTCACTGCCCAGTATCTCATGCCATGCGGAGCCCTGCTCACCTGTCTCTATGTCGGCTGGTATATATCCAAGTCGGTAATACGCCAGGAGTATACCAACGATGGTCAGTTGCGCAGTCTCTCCTTCCCCTTGTTTATGTTTATTGTGCGTTTCGTTTGTCCTATATTCATAGTACTCATCTTCCTACATCAGTTCGGACTTATTTGATACTGCAATGAAGATATACCATGATAATTTCTACAGTCGTGCTGACCGCAGGTCATTGCTTTTCATTGTTATTGTCATCCTGCTTTGCATGCTGGTTATATGGTTGGTGGAGCGCAGCGGATTTATTGGTCCATCTGCCGTTTTGGCCGATTCCATCGCTACCGATAGTACCATTCTGCGCAGAAATGGTGGAGGCATAAGTGATGGCTCTGCTTATCATTCTGGTGGTGGCTCTGCTTATTATGCAGTGGAAGGAGTCAAGCAAGAGTTGTTTCCTTTTGATCCCAATACCGCCGACAGCACCCAATTTCTCCGTTTAGGTCTTCAGCCGTGGCAGGTGCGCAATATCTATAAGTATCGTGCTCATGGGGGCATCTATCGTCAGCCGTCTGATTTTGCCCGCGTCTATGGTCTCACCAAGGGGCAGTATGAACGTTTGTTGCCTTATATACGCATCTCCGACAACTATAAGCCTGCATCGCAATTTGTGCGTAGTTACTATCCTGCCGCTGACACAACAACTGTCGTGCGCCATGACAGTGGCAAACTCAAAATGGGCGAGACGGTCTCTCTCGCCGCCATGGACACCACTATATTCATGTCGGTGCCTGGCATAGGCAGTTATTATTCCCGCCAGATAGTGCGTTATGGCAGACTCTTAGGAGGTTATATCAGCGTAGACCAACTCGATGAAATAGATAATTTCCCTTCTGAAGCCAAGCAGTTTTTCATTGCTGACCGTGGCTCGATAGTCAAGTTAAATATCAACAAACTGAAAGTAAACGAACTGGCCAAGCA
>JALFPC010000107.1 GCA_022782305.1 Prevotella sp.
AGCGCATCAGCGATGCCGACCTGGTGGAGCGCTCGGTGATGAAAGCCATCAAGAACGACATAGCCATAGTGGCCATGCATACAAACCTCGACAATGCAAGAGGAGGGGTCAACTTCCGCATTGCCCACATGCTCGGCCTAAACGGTGCCGACTTCTTCTCTCCTGTGCGCACTGCCGACGGAGTGGAGGGCGCAAGTGGTGTGATGGGCACATTGCAGCAACCTATGGAAGCAAAAGCATTTGTGGATCATGTCAAGAGTGTGTTTGGTGTGCAGTGCGCGCAGTGCAACCAACTCCTTAGCAAACCCATATCCAAGGTGGCTATATGCGGGGGCGCAGGCGATTTCCTCCTCGTCGATGCCATCAAGGCTGGTGCTGATGCCTTCATAACAGGCGAGATGCATTATCATGTATATGCCGGACATGAGCAGGAGATACAGATATGCGTGATCGGACATTACCAAAGCGAACAGTATACCGCACATCTCATGAAAGAAGTCATCGACAGAGAATGCCCTGGCATCAAAACCATCGTGGCTACCACCAATACCAATCCAATAGTATACATTTAACAAATAACAAAAATACAACAGGTTAATTATGGCAAAGAAAAATGATCCTACAGACTTGTCTGTAGAAGAGAAACTCAAAACTCTTTATCAACTGCAGACCACCCTCACAGGTATTGATGAGGAAAGGGCACTGCGCGGCGAACTGCCTCTTGAGGTGCAAGACCTTGAAGACGAAATAGAAGGACTCACCACACGACTCGAAAATTTCAGAGTGGATATCGATGAGTTCCAAAAGGCCATCTCGCAGAAGAAAGCAGAGATCTTTGAGGCTCAGACACGTCTCGACAGGTATAACTCGCAACTCAATGACGTTAAGAATAACCGCGAGTATGACACCCTGACAAAAGAAATCGAATATCTCACCCTCGAGGTTGAACTCTGCAACAAAAAGATTCGTGAAGCACAGAACAAGGTAAGCGAAAAGACTGCCGAGATGGATGCCACACAGCATAACATCGAGGAGAGAACCAAAGACCTCGAGGTGAAGAAAAACGAGCTCGACGAGATCATGGCAGAGACACGTGCCGAGGAGGAGAGACTCAAGGCCAGGGCAGAAGAACTGGAAGTGAAGATCGAGCCACGTCTGCTCTCGTCATTCAAGCGCATACGCCGCAGCGTGCGCAATGGTCTGGGCATCGTATACGTGCAGCGCGACGCATGCGGTGGTTGCTTCAACAAGATTCCACCACAGAGACAACTCGACATCAAGATGCACAAAAAAGTGATCGTTTGCGAATATTGCGGACGTATACTTATAGATCCGGAACTGGCAGGCGTAAAGAGCGACAAACCAGTAGAGGATAAGAAGAAGACACGCAAGCGTGCCATACGCAAAACCCGTAAGGACGAGAACTCAGAAGATTGATTACCATGGGCATTGCCAAGGTCACAACCAAACAGGTAGCCAAAGACTACTTCTTTATTTGCGCAGGCATCATGTCGTATGCTTTCGGCTATACCGCCTTTATCCTGCCCGAACAGGTGGTGATGGGCGGTGTGTCGGGTATCTCGGCATTGCTTTTCTATGCATTCGGATTGCCTGCAGGCGCTTCCATCTTAGTGCTCAACCTTGCCATGCTCGTATTGGCATCAAAGGCGTTGAGCCGACAGTTCACCATCAGAACAGTCATCGGAGTGTCTATAATGTCGTTGTTTGTGGGACTTCTTCAGCCTCTCTTCCAGCAGTATCCCATCATTACCGCTGGCGAGGATAAGTTCATGCACGTGCTCATAGGTGGCGCTCTTGGAGGTGCCGGTCTCGGACTGGTATTCTCGCACAATGGCAGCACCGGTGGCACCGACATCATCATAGCCCTGCTCAACAAGTATTTCAGGATGAGTTTTGGTAGAGCCATGCAGATGATTGATATCTGCATCATCTGTTCTTCATACCTGCTCTTTCATAGTACCGAGACTATTGTCTATGGTGTTGCCTTCACCCTGATAGCCGCATACGTGTGCGATTATGTTATCAATGGCACAAGGCAGACAGTGCAGTTTATCATCATATCCAAGGAGTATGTCAAGATTGCCGATGCTATCAACAAACAGTTGCACCGAGGGGTGACCCTCATAGACGGCAAGGGATGGTACAGCAAGAATGAAGTGAAGATACTCATGGTGATGGCAAGGAAGTATGAGTCGCAGGAACTCTTCAACTATATCAAGACCATCGACCCCATGGCTCTCGTGTCGCAGTCTTTCTGCCAGGGAGTATTCGGCGAAGGCTTTGATCAGATAAAATAACTTTAAATATCATGGCGGGTGTGTCAATTATGTTGTCACACCCGCTTTTCTTATTACCTATACATAAACCATAGGTGCTTTATTCTGGTCGCTTATGCAAAACAATAGTAATTATTTTGTTGTTGAGTCTTAAACCTTTCTTTATATGGTTCGTCCTATTATTAACTGCTAACAGAACAATCAATATATCCAATGAAAAGAATTATATTATCATTATCTGCTTTTTTCGCTACGCTGACATTGTCGGCACAGCCAAGGTATGACAAACCTTCCATGAATCTCGAAAAACTCAATAGAGGAGTGGTAGCACTACGTTCGCATGATAACAAGGTGGTGGTATCTTGGCGTACACTCGAGGCCGATGCAAAGGGCGAGAGTTATGACGTATACCGCAATGGAGAGAAACTCAATGCCCAACCCCTTACCACAGGTGGCACCTTCTTTATTGATGACAATCCCCTCTCTACTGATGCCATATATACCGTCAAGGGCGGATGCGCAGGCGAGGGCAGTTATACACTCAAGGCCGATAGTCCTCAAGACTATATACCTATCCCACTGGATAAACCAGCAGATAGAACACTGCCCAATGGACAGACCTATACCTATTCGGCCAATGATGCCAGCGTGGGCGATGTGGATGGCGATGGACAGTATGAGATTATTCTAAAATGGGAACCGTCGCATGCCCACGACAATTCGCATAATGGGTTTACGGGCAACACGCTCTTTGATTGCTACCGCCTCGATGGTACCAAATTGTGGCGCATAGACATGGGATGCAATATCCGAAGCGGTGCACATTATGTTCCGTTCCTCGTTTATGATTTCGATGGCGATGGCAAGGCCGAATTTATGGTTAAAACAGCCGATGGAACCAAAGATGGCAAAGGTCATGTCATAGGAGATCCCAAGGCTGTATGGCTGGAAGGAATAGGAGAAGAACGATCTCCTCTCGAAGGACGAATACTCCGTGGACCCGAATATCTTACCGTGTTTAGCGGACTCACGGGAGAAGCCCTCGCCACTGTTGACTATGTGCCCGACCGTGGACAACCAATGGAGTGGGGCGACAGCAAGGGTAACCGCTCTGAGCGCTATCTGGCCGCAGTGGCTTATCTTGATGGCAAACGGGCATCGGCAGTCTTCTGCCGCGGCTATTATACACGCACCGTATTGGCAGCATGGAACTGGGACGGACATAGCCTGACCAATTATTGGACTTTTGATACCAAAAACACTCAGTGGAGCGACTATGCCGGACAGGGCAACCATAATATCAGGGTAGCAGACGTGGATGGCGATGGGTGCGACGAAATAACCTATGGTTCAATGGCTGTAGACAATGATGGACGCGGACTTTACAATACTCGTATGGGGCATGGAGATGCTATGCACCTCACTGCCTTCGACCCATCTACAGATAAACTGCAACTTTGGGACTGCCACGAAAACAAACGTGACGGTAGCGAACTGCGTGATGCCGCTACGGGAGAGATTATCTTTCAGATAAAGAGTTCATGGGATGTGGGCAGATGTATGGCTGCCGATATAGACCCTACTAATCCAGGACTCGAGATGTGGAGTTCTGACAGCAAAGGCATACGAAACATTAAAGGCAAAGTGCTAATCAAAGGCGACAGCCCAACTGGCGACAAACGAAAGAAACCAGCCCGAGACCTTAGCCAAAAACCAGCTCGAGACCAACACCAAAAACCAAACGAAGACCCACGCCAAAAATCAATTAATGCCAGCAACAGGAAACCTGGTAAGGATATCAAACAGCGGTTTGCAAGGGATAATGGCGACAATACTGCCATGTATATGAGAGGTCGTCGTCTGCCTACCAATTCGGCTGTGTGGTGGGATGGCGACCTACTTAGGGAGATGCTCGACCATGAAACTGTAAGCAAGTATGACTGGACTACAGGCACTTGCAACCCTCTTTATCGCTTTGAGGGATGCACGTTCAACAATGGGACCAAGTCTAATCCGTGCCTCAGTGCCGATATCATAGGCGACTGGCGAGAGGAAGTGCTTGTGCGTACCAAAGACAGTAGCGAACTCAGACTCTATGTTTCCACCATACCCACAGACTATCGTATAGACTGCCTCATGCAAGACATCCCATACCGTCTGGCAATAGCATACCAGAATGTGGCATACAACCAACCCCCACACACAGGCTATTATCTCGGTCC
>JALFPC010000127.1 GCA_022782305.1 Prevotella sp.
CTATTGTAGTCTTTCTTAAATAATTCTGTTCTTGACATTACGATATGTCCGAAGACGAGGAAAGGAGTGGCAGTGAGTGATGAGTCGAGGAAAAATGGAAGGTCGATTCCCATTCTATTACATCTAATGCCGCAGAATCCGACTAATATCGATAAGGTAATTTTTGATATTAGCTTGTATTTGCCGAAACAGGTTGAAAATTTCTCAATAAGCATGAATATGATATAAACGTCAAATAATGAGAACAGAAACCATACTGGAGAATTGATGAATTTGCCGGCAGCATCACCTGTGATAACATAATACAACGGGGAGAAATACGTGAAATCCGTGTTTTCTATTAGTGACTTTACATATCCTACCATATTTCCCAAAAGGACAAAGAAACAAAACGGAATGATAAGTCTGTTTATTTTCTTGTTAAGAAATAATTGTGGACTCTTGATGGATACGAACAGTCCTGCTATTGTGTAATACAATGGCATGCGTGTTGCCCTTAGCATATCTCTTATAGCAGGACTCAAATCCATGATATGCTCAGTGGTATGGTATAAAATCACCAAAATAATACATATACCCTTGGCGGTGTCAACCCATTTTAATCTTGGCTTTATGCTTCTCTGACTATTCATTTATTAACTGAACTTTAGCAAGTGAATATTCATTCATCAAGCGACTAATTTATACATTTGATAGAGTTTATGGAACTTTAATACATAGTCTTATCGACATAGTATAAATTCTGATTCATCACCGACTCAAAATCAGCCACTCCGTATGGTATTTGCTTTATTGTTTCCATCTTTCATCAAGATATTTTGCTATTCTTGTGCAAAAATACGACGATTTTGGCAGTTAACCAAATAATTTATTACAAAATTGTTGTAGAGACAAAAATAATAGCCTAAATGGATTATTTATCATGAAACATCACAGTAGTGGTGCGAGTATAGTTATTTTTTATGAATTATGCAAGATTTTCGAGAATTTTTGCTAACTTTGCATAAATAATAGGAAGATTAAGTGACATATGAACAAGAAAAGAGCAAAACAAGCATACGCTGCAGCACTGCTGCTCATGCCGGGCATTGGCGCATCGGCACAAGATAATATCGTGTTTATCCTGGCCGACGATATGGGATATTGCGACCTTGCATGCTTCGGCAACAAATATATTGAAACCCCAAATATCGACCGACTGGCAGCCACAGGCACCACCTTCAGACAGTGCTATGCCGGTTCGGGCATCAGTTCTCCATCCAGATGCTCGCTGATGACGGGACGAAACACTGGCAACACCACCATACGTGATAATTTCTGCAAAGCAGGAGGCATAGAGGGCAAAAAAGGACAAAACACCATTAGGCGCATGCACCTGCTGCCCACCGACACTACCATTGCCACAGTGCTCAGCGCTGCCGGCTACCGCACATGTCTGGTAAACAAATGGCATCTCGATGGATTCAACCCAGAAGCCACACCTCTCAACAGAGGGTTTGACGAATTCTATGGATGGCTTATCAGCACACCTTATTCCAATGACCCGTATTACTACCCCTTCTGGAGATTTGACAACCACCAACTCGTCAACATCAAAGACAATGAGCACGACGCCCACGTAAGGCATAATACCGACATATCCACAGAAGATGCAATAGCCTTTATCAACAGAAGTCACAAGAGCAAACAGCCTTTCTTCCTTTATTTGGCATACGACGCACCACACGAACCATACATCATCGACGAAACAACATGGTATGATGACAAGGATTGGGATATCAATACCAAAAGATATGCCGCACTCATAACACACATGGACAAGGCCATCGGAAGGGTGATAAACGAACTCGACAAACTGGGAATAAGAGAAAACACACTCGTGATATTCGCATCCGACAATGGTGCAGCCAAGCAGGCACCGCTGGCCGAGTTGGGATGTAAAGGCACACTCAAAGGGATAAAAGGACAACTGTATGAGGGTGGCATCAGAGTACCCTTCATAGTCAACCAACCAAACAAAGTGCCAGTGCAGGACCTGAGAAACATCATCTATTTCCCTGATGTAATGCCCACGCTGGCTGCCGTGGCAGGAGCACAGAAACACCTGCCACACAATATCAACGGCATCAACATACTGCCGCTGTTATACGGAAAAGAGATGGATACCGACAACAGACTGCTCTACTGGGAATTCCCAGGCAAACAGAGAGCAGCAAGACGGGGCGACTGGAAGGCCGTAAGCGTGAAAGCAGGAGCACCACTCGAACTCTACAACATATCAAAAGACATGGAGGAGAAAAACAATCTCGCCAACCAGTATCCCGAGATGGTGGCCGAATTTGACAGAGAAATGAAAGAACAGCACCACCCCACTCCCAACTGGCCTCTCGAGGGTGAATAAGTGGTTTTTTATACCATTTATGGTATTTCACCACTGCGTCATGAGTATTTTGGCAACAATTTATTTGGTTATTTTATCTGAAAACACTAACTTTGCGGAAACTTTCTGATACATATTTTACCGAACAGACAAAATGCGCATACATAATGTTTTTAAGATAGTAGTCGCCGCACTGCTAACCATGGTATCGGCAATTGGCACGGCACAGCCTGGAATAAAGGGAAACAGCGACTCACACGACATAAGACCCATCATTTATGAGGACTCATGGGACCTCGGCCCATATGCCTTTATCAATGATGAAGGCGAACCCGACGGTTTCAATGTGGATCTATTCAAGATGATGTGCCGTAAACTCAATATCCCGTATATCATCAAACTGAAAAGTTCTGCCGATGTAATCAGCGACATCAAAAACGGCAAGGCCGACCTCACCTTCGGAATGTATGCGCCCTTCCACGACCATGTGGGGCAATACGGAAAATCAGTATTGTGTCTCTTCACCCATAGCGTACTCGCACCAAAATCAAGCAATCTCAACATCAATTCATTCAATAGTCTGAAAGACAAGCGACTCATCGTACACAACGGCAGTTTCAGCCACCATAAAATGGTTGAATTAGGCATTCATCAAAACATGATTCCATTTGAAGACATGAAAGACGCTGCGGTGAGAGTGAGCGCACAAGACAGCGGCATGGTGCTATGGAATACCATGTGTCTGAAATTCATCCAACGCAAATGCCATCTCGACAATCTGAAACTCTACCCAGTAAACATGGAGCACGGAGAATACAGATTCATTTCCAACGACTCGGTATTGCTATCAAAACTCGACAGCCTCTTTACAGAACTCCAAAACAATGAGGAACTGAATGCCATCAACAAGAAATGGTTTTATCCCGACAACGAAAATAATAAGGAATTCTCTAACTATGTATGGTCTGCAGCATACATCATGCTGGCAATAGCACTGGTCATACTTCTCTATACACTATGGTACAGAGCAAAAAAGAGAATGCTCAAACGAATGCTCAACACACAGAACGCACGACTGGCCCTCTACCTCAACTCTGGCAACACATACCTTTGGAGATATGATGTGGCCAACGACATCTTCCTGCTCTTTAGCAAAGATAACAAACCAAACAGAATAGTATCGCCAGACGGATTTGCCGCTTATTTCGACTCCAACGACTACCAACTCATCGATGAAGCCATCAAAGATATCATTGCAGGCAAAGACAAAGCAAGGATAATGTCAGTGAAATGCCACAAGATTGGAGTAACTAACTCTATACATTTTTTCAATCTCAAAATCATGGTATTGAGAGAAGAAAACGGCAAACCCATGATGCTGCTCGGCATCCAACAAAACATTACCGAACACATACGGAAACACATAAACACCCGAAACCTGCTGCTTAAATACAGATACGTGTTTAACACCGCTATGGCCGACATGATTTATTATGATGCAAACGGAAAACTCATAGACCTCAACGACAGGGCTTGCGAAACTTTCGGAGTTACCAACAAACACGCACTGTGCAGTAATAATGATATATCGGTATTTGAATTCAACCTGTTTAAGGAAATCATCGAATCAGGAGAAGACAGTATATGGGTGACATCACTGCTCAACTTTGATATCATCGACAATTTCCCATCTATCAGCCACCTGATGAAAAGACGCGGCAAGGTGTATTACGAAATCAGATTTCTGCCCATCATTGGCGACAACGGAGAAGTGGCATGCTATTTTGCCGTGGGAAATGATATCAGCGACATGGTCAAGCAGATACGCGAAGAAGAGCAACGCACAAAGGAAATCGAAAGAGCAAGCGCCGAAATAAAAAAATATATCGAGAGTATCAATTCTACCCTCGAGGAATGTGATATGCAGGTGGCCATCTATGACCCACATACCCACGAAGCTACCATCACATACGATATGCACAAGCAACCAGCCGTGTTTACACAGCAAAAATGCCTCAGACTCATATCACCAGAATACAGACACAGGATTGGACGAGTGTTTGAACTCATGGACAGACGCATCAACAAACCCATGCATATCATGCTGCATACCACCATTAGGACAAAAGAAGGCAAGGGAAAATATTATAATATCAATGTGGTGCCGATGCTCAAGGATAAGAAAAGCCACTATTTCTGCCTGATAAGAGACGTGAGCAAAGAAAAAGAGTATGACATGAAACTCGAAATGGAAACACGCAAGGCGGAAGAGGCTGAAACACTCAAAAACTCATTCCTTAAAAACATGAGTTACGAGATACGCACACCTCTCAATGCCGTGGTGGGATTCTCAGAACTATATGCCTCACCACATGCAAAAGAAGACGAACCCCTGTTTGCACAGCAAATCAAAGAAAATACAGACCTGCTGCTCAGACTGGTCAATGATATACTCTTCCTCTCTCGCATCGATGCCAATATGGTAACGATAAACAACAAACCAACAGAGATGGTGGCTGTGTTTACCACCAACTGCCAATTGGGTATGGAAAAAATGCTCAAACCAAAAGTAAACATGCGAATAGAGAGCAGATACAAAAGTCTGATGCTCAATACAGATGCCGAGCATATCGGTTTCATCATCAACACATTCGCAAGACTGGCAGCCTTATTTACCCACGAGGGAGAAATTATCATGCGACTGGGATTCCACAACGGCAACCTTGCCATGATCTTTGACGACACAGGTGTAGGTATGGACAAAGATTCACTTAACAACCTCTTCTCGCGCGACTTCAACAGCAGAAAGGATACTCCCAACGATACAGATCTCAAATTGCTGATATGCAACGAACTTGTCAACATGATGGGAGGAAGAATCGACGTAGAGTCGTCAATAGGCAAGGGCACCACCATTTGGGTAAACATCCCCTGCGAATTGGTCGAAGACAACAATATAATAACAGAATAAGATATTACCGACCTGTATATGAACAGACATAGATATATATATGCGCTACTCATGATGCTCGCCATATCGGCCACTGCCGTATGGACCATTTCATCATGCTCCGACAATGTGAAGGCCAAAACATCTGCACAAGAGAAATATACAGAGAAACAACCACTCGTGGTTATCTCCGACCTCGACTTCCCACCATACGAATATCGTAGTGACGAAGGCGACGCCATCGGATTTAATATAGACCTCATAGACAAAGTGCTTAACAAACTACATATCCCTTATGTGGTCAAGATGTACGAATGGCAGAAAGCAGTGGAGATATTCAACAACAGAGAAGCTGACATCATCTTTGCGCCTACGCAACTGAAACTCAACCACGCATACTACAGCAAAAACGCCGTATCACAATACAAGGCTTGCATCGTATACAAAAAAGGTACTAAGAAGATTACCAAACTTAGCGATATAACAAAAGACCATATCGTGGCCATTAAATCTGGAGACTACACAGGAACTGTAGTTGCAAGCAAACTGGACAAGTCTACAATCTCATTTTCTACGCCAAAAAATGCGGTGATATCATTGCAAAAAGGAAATATCGACTATTTCATCTATGGCGAACGCCCCATGAAATGGCTAATAGAATCACATGGTATCACTAACATCGAAATAGCACCCATCGATATCCCTTCCACCAGCATGAGAATAATCGGACACGACAAAAGACTGGTGGCAGAGCTCGACGACCAATTGACACGACTCGAACAAAACGGCGAACTGGAGGAACTGACCAATATTTGGTTTTACCCTGAAAAGGTTGAAACAAATGCTGTGCCCACTTTTCTGATTATCATACTGGGAGTATTGCTGCTGGCAATAGTCACACTGCAAGTAAGCAGATACACATCCAAACGCATCAAAAAAACACTGCAGGAATCTTATGAGATCAACGACCTCATGTCGGAAGCTTTGAAGATGAGCGAAAACTGTGTGATAAAAATTGACTCCAAAACACACAAAATGTATAACGTGCATGGAAACCACATCAAGAACAATGGATGTACCATAGATGAATATATCAAAGAAGTGTATCCCGATGACCAAGAGGCAACCAGAAAATATGGTTATGCCATCGTCTCTAACGCCAACATGGTTATGGAGCATGAATACAGATGGAACAGTGCTACTGCCGAACATCCGGTGTGGAGATACATCTTCAATAGGTCTATACCCGAATTTGATATTCATGGCAACTTGATAAATACCATAAGCACACTCATCGACATCACAGATAGCAAAGAAAAAGAAATTCTCGAGATGGAGATGAGTTATAAGTATGGACAGATATTCGAAAAGTCGATAGTGGGACTTGCCCTCTTCGATAGCGATGGCAACATGCTCAATGCAAATAATACCATGAAGAATATTATGGGTACAAGAAAAGAAATCAAGATGTCCAGAACAAACATGTTTGATATACCTTCAATAAAGGAATGCCTCAACAACAATAATATGCAGCAGGTACATTTCTGCACACGTTTCGACATTACTGATAACCAAAAGGCCGACTATCTCGAAATAAAGATTAGGGCCATCAGGGATGAGCATCAGAAACTCATATACTATATGATGACCGTAATCGACAAGGACATGGAGAGATGTATACTGATGCAAAACAGAAAATATGACCAGCAGATCAGAAATATAAATTTAGAGCTCAACAAATACAATGAGCAACTCAAATATCTTCTGGCAGAAAGCAAGATGAAGGTGTGGAGATACTCTATCAAAGAACAGAAGATCATTCTCTATGATGATTTCACAAAAATATCCTCTGAGATAGACAAGAATACTTTTTTGGAAATATTGTTTAAAGAGCATCCTTCTTATAATCTCGTTAAAAAGATGTTTGCCGACGAGATCGTTCATGATGTGCCCTCACGATTTGTTATATGCATTGAAAACAAAGAAGACCTGATGAACGAATTCAAATATCATGCCATCACCAACATGTGCGAATATGACGACTACGGCAACTATATAGGCAGATTCGGACTCGTTAGGGATATAACCCACGAGATAAACGCACAAAACTTGCTCAAAGACAAGGCTGCCAAAGCACAAGACTCTGGCAGGCAGAAGAGCGCATTCCTCGCCAACATGAGTCACGAGATACGCACCCCACTCAATGCCATCGTTGGATTCTGCGACTTGCTCGATGCTGTGGACGAACCGGAAGAGAAAGCGGAGTTTATACGAATAATTCGCACAAACTGCGACCTGCTCGTACAACTTATCAATGATATCCTCGTGACTTCCACCATGGACATGAACGGACAAGATATCACTCCCGAAAGAATTGATATTGCCCCGTGGTTCAATGACCTGTGCATGAGTCTGGCACAGAGAGTAAGCGCACCAGAAGTGTTGTTTATCAAAGACAATCCATACGACAAACTGGTAACCACCCTCGACAAGATACGCATACAGCAGGTGATTACAAATTTTGTTACCAATGCCGTCAAGTATACTCAAACGGGACATATCAAGGTAGGCATAAAAGTCAAAGACAACGGACTGTTTGCATACTGTGAGGATACAGGCACGGGCATCCCTGAAGACAAGCAAGACTCAATATTCGAACGTTTTGTAAAACTGAATTCATTTGTGCAGGGCACAGGTCTCGGACTGAGCATCTGCAAGACCATTATAGAGAAATGCAAAGGCAGGATTGGAGTGAAATCACAAGAAGGACAGGGTTCCACATTCTGGTTCTGGGTGCCATGCAAGATCGAGAATGTCTCCACCAACTCAAATGGGGGGGGATTTGATTAACTCCAGAATCAAGCATTAGTTGCCGTGCCCATGTCTGGTGATTGTCTTGGGGCTGTTATAGCATAACCAAAAAAAAACAACAATTGACTATGTGGCGGCCTGCTCCGCCACCAACAAAAAACTTCATATTATGCAAAAAAGCAAATATCTGGTAACCAATGACCGCGACGAAAAATGGGGGCTTACAGTCAGTACCATTGGATATGAAGAGATAATACCTGGCGACAGTTACCCTACCAAGGGACATGCCGACGGATATTATTTCAACCTTGAAGACGGACGTGAACTCAACGAATATCAACTGCTGTATATAGTGGAGGGCGAAGGAGTATTCAAAAGTACATCGCAACCCGAAACCACTCTCAGAGAGGGCGACCTCTTCTTACTCTTCCCCGGAGAATGGCACACCTACCATCCGCTTGAAAATAGAGGATGGAAGAGTTACTGGATTGGCTTTAAAGGAAAGAACATGGACGACAGAGTGAAATGGAATTTCCTCTCGCCTCGCAAACCTATATACCACATAGGCTATTCGGCAGACATCGTGCGACTATATGATGATGCTTTCCGAGCCGCCGAAGAGGAAAAAGCATATACCCAGCAGTTGCTCGCAGGCATGGTCAACCACCTCATAGGACTCATGTATTCGCTCGAAAGAAATATTATCCTGGGGCGCAACCAAGCCAATGTAGACATGATAAACAAGGCGCGACTCAGAATACGCGAAGCCCTGGAGAGCGACCTCACCATCCATCAAGTGGCAGAAGAACTGGGAATGAGCTACTCAAACTTCCGCAAACTATTCAAGGATTTCACGGGACTCAGTCCCGCCACCTATCAGCAGGACCTCAAACTGCAACGGGCACAGGAACTGCTCAGCACCACAGATATGACCATAAAGGAAATAGCATATAGACTCAATTTCGACTCGCCAGACTATTTCTCTGCCAAGTTCAAGATCAAAACAGGCAGAAGGCCGAGCGAAATTAGAAGCAAGCAATAACAAAAATTTGACGACAAGGAATAGCAAGCAATAATAAAAAACTGACGATAAGAAATAGCAAGCAATAATAAATGCGGAGCATCAAGACCAATGTCTTTTTGCTCCGCATTTCTTCATCATCATCAAATAAATATCAATTGCTCTGCATCATACATTACATATCATGATGAGAGGAAATTAGAATATGTAGGTTTTCTCCAACCAATACACCACGATACCTGCCAGATATCCAATGAAGGCAATCAAGGTAATCCTCTTCATATACCATCCGAAGGTAATCTTCTCGAGTCCCATCACCACTACACCGGCTGCAGAACCCACGATGAGCATCGAACCGCCCACTCCAGCGCAATAAGCCAGCAACTGCCAGAAGATACCATCCTGAGCAAAGTCGCCAGCCTCTGCCACTGGATACATACCCATGCATCCAGCCACGAGTGGCACGTTATCCACAATGCTCGAGAGCACGCCAATGATGCCTGTAACCATATAATGATTGCCTGTAAACGCCACGTTGAGACCATCGCCCAACTGTGTGAGCACGCCGATAGTCTCAAGACATGCCACAGCCATGAGAATGCCGAGGAAGAAGAGAATGGTACTCATGTCAATGCGCGACAGCATATTAGTAACACGCTTCTGCATGCCGCTCTTACCGCTACTATGAGGCAGATGGCGGTAGAATATCTCTGTCACTGCCCACAGCACACCCAGCACGAGCAATATGCCAACAAACGGAGGCAGATGAGTTATAGACTTGAAGATGGGCACAAAGATCAGTCCACCCACACCAAGCAGAAAGACCATCTTGCGCTGCGATGTTGTGAGTGCCTGCTCGGCTGTTACTGTGGCACTCTCTTCCTTGAATGCCAATTCTCCCTTTAGCGAGAGCGATAGTATATATGCAGGCACCACCATAGATACCACGGATGGTAAGGTAATCTCTGCTATCACACCCGCTGCAGTGATGAGTCCCTTGTTCCAAAGCATGATGGTGGTCACATCTCCTATTGGCGAGAAAGCTCCTCCTGAGTTGGCCGCAATGATAACGAGCGATGCATAGATAAGCCTATCCTTATGGTCGCTCACCAGTTTGCGCAATATCATAACCATTACTATACTGGTGGTCAGATTGTCGAGTATGGCACTCAGCACAAAGGTCATCCATGCTATTCGCCACATTAGCGACTTCTTGCTCTTAGTTTTCAGCATGTCGCGCACGAAATTGAAACCGCCATTCTGGTCAACCAGTTCTACAATGGTCATGGCTCCCATAAGGAAGAAGAGAGTGGTAGAGGTACTGCCAAGATGTTTCTCCATTACCTCGCTCACTGCCAACGCCACCTTGTCTCCAACGGCAGCAGAGAGATACTGGCTCGGATCAATCATGAAGAGAGTCCAGCAAAACACAAACATAAGCAATGCTATGGCTGCCTTATTGATTTTTGTAAGGCTTTCGATGGCTATACAGAAATATCCAGCCACAAACACAGCAACAATGAGAATTGTTAAAGTAGTCATTAGTAATAATAGTATTTATACGTTATTTGTTTTAGAAATCGTTTCGGTGTGCAAAGATACAACTTATTCAGATATGATGCTCCCAATTAGTCGAAAAAAATCACGTAATCGTTTGTTTTTCCCCACCTTATTATATTATATAAGCAAATATCTCATTTTTCTTGGAATAAAAATCAAATAATCATGGTGTATTTTGATATAAATCAACTATCTTTGCAAAAGTTTAACCGATCTACTAATATAAAACAATTACAATGGAATCTAACAAGTATTTCTTTGCTGTGGACTTGGGTGCCACAAGCGGCAGAACCATCATCGGGTCTCTCACCGACAACAAGATAAATCTCGAAGAGCTCACTCGATTCAACAACAACCTAATACAGGTGTCGGGGCATTTCTATTGGGATATATACGCACTTTATTTTGAGATAATAAAAGGTCTCAAAGAGGTTGCCCATCGCCAGATTCCCATAGCGTCTATTGGTATAGACACATGGGGTGTCGACTTTGTATTCGTGGGTCAAGATGGTGCATTGCTTCGCAATCCATTAGCATACCGCGACCCTCACACCTTTGGCATGATGGAGGAATATTTCTCCAAGGTGGTGTCAAAGGATTCTGTATATAAGACCACTGGCATACAGTTTATGAATTTCAATTCTCTCTTTCAGTTGTATGCCATGAAGCGCAATTCCGACAGTGCCCTTGCCAATGCCGACAAGATTCTCTTTGTGCCAGACGCATTGAGTTATATGCTCACAGGCAAGATGGTGTGCGAATATACCATTGCTTCCACAAGTCAACTCCTCGACCCCCGCACAAAGAAACTCGACGAGACCCTTCTTGCCAGTGTCGGTATGAGCCGTCGCAGGTTTGGCAAGATGGTAGCGCCAGCCACACTCATCGGCACCATAACCCCCGAAGTGCAGGAGATAACAGGTCTGGGCGAGATACCCGTGATTGCCGTTGCTGGCCACGACACCGCCAGCGCAGTGGCTGCTGTGCCTGCCGCCAACGAGAGATTCGCCTATCTGAGCAGTGGCACCTGGAGCCTCATGGGCATAGAAACTCGCAATGCCATCATCAACGACCTCAGCTATGAGCGCAATTTCACCAATGAGGGCGGCATAGAGGGCACCACTCGTTTCCTCAAGAATATCTGCGGCATGTGGATATACGAGCGTTGCCGCAAGGAGTGGAAGGATGCTCCCGAGTCTCACACCGAGCTGCAGGCCGAGGCCATGCGCCAACCCGCATTCCAATGCATGATCAACCCCGACGATGAGATGTTTGCCAATCCCACTTCCATGGTAGAAGCCATACGCGAATACTGCCGCAAGACCGGTCAGTATGTGCCTCAGGGATATGCCGAGATATGCCGTTGCATCTTCGAGAGCCTCGCTCTGAGATACCGTCAAGTGTTTGGTTATCTCAAGGAGATGGCCTCCTTCCCACTCGACGTGCTACATATCATAGGAGGCGGTTCGCTCAACAACTATCTCAACCAGTTTACAGCCAACAGCCTTGGTGTCACGGTATTGGCAGGTCCCCAGGAGGGTACCGCCATTGGCAACATCATGCTCCAGGCCAAGGCATCTGGCGATGTCAGCGATATCTGGCACATGCGCTCCATCATTGCCAACAGCATAGAACTCAAGAAGTTTGAACCTCAGGACAAGGATGTATGGGATGCTGCCTACGATCGTTTCCTCAAGATATCAGAGATTAATAATAACTAATAATAATAACTAAAACAAGAATTAAAATGAAAGAAGAATTAGTAAGAAAGGCTTATGAAGTAGCCAAAGAGCGTTATGCCGCCATCGGCGTAGATACAGAGAAAGTATTGCAGCAGTTGCAGGATTTCCATCTCTCTCTCCATTGCTGGCAGGCAGATGATGTGAAAGGTTTCGAGGTACAGGCAGGCGCCATGTCAGGTGGTATCCAGTCTACTGGCGATTTCCCTGGTGCAGCACGCAACATCGATGAGCTCCGTCAGGACATCCTCAAGGCCAAGAGCCTCATCCCTGGCAACCACCGTCTCAACCTGCATGAGATCTATGGTGACTTCAAGGGTAAGGTTGTTGACCGCGACGAGGTGACCGTAGAGTATTTCCAGTCATGGATAGACTGGGCCAAGGAGAACAACACCAAGTTGGACTTCAACTCTTCAAGCTTCTCTCATCCAAAGTCTGGCAGTCTGACATTGTCTAATCCCGACGAGGGCATCCGCTCTTTCTGGGTTGAGCACACCAAGCGTTGCCGCGACATCGCCAATGCCATGGGTGAGGCACAGAACGACCCATGTATCATGAACCTCTGGGTTCACGATGGTTGCAAGGACGTATCTGTAAACCACGCACTCTATCGCAACACCCTCAAGAAATCTCTCGACGAGATTTTCGAAAAGGAGCAGCCAATGATGAAAGACTGTATCGAAGGCAAAGTGTTTGGCATCGGCCTCGAGTCGTTCACAGTCGGTTCTCATGATTTCTACACAGCATACGCTGCCCAGAACGATAAGATACTGACCATCGACACCGGTCACTATCATCCAACAGAGTCGCCTGCCGACAAGGTATCAGCAGTATTGCCATACCTCAAGGAACTGATGCTCCACGTGTCTCGTCCTGTACGTTGGGACTCAGACCATGTTACCATCATGGACGATCCTACACAGGAATTGTTCTTCGAGATTGTTCGTGCTGGCGCTCTTGACAGAGTACATTATGGTCTCGACTTCTTCGATGGCTCCATCAATCGTATTGGCGCTTATGTCATTGGTTCACGTTCTGCCCAGAAGTGCATGCTCCGCGCATTGCTCGAGCCACGCGAGGAGATTTCCCGTCTTGAGTTGGCAGGCGAGGGCTACAAGGTGTTGGCCATCATCGAAGAGCAGAAGGCTATGCCATGGCAGGCTGTTTACGATGAGTTCTGCGTTCGCAACAACGTACCTGTTGGTCAGGAGTTTATCGCCGACATCGACAGTTATGTAGATGCAGTCATTTCAAAGAGAGCATAATAATCTATTAAGATGGATATAATCATCGGACTATTGATCATAGCAGTTGGAGCATTTTGCCAATCCAGCTGCTATGTTCCTATCAATAAGATTAAGGATTGGAGTTGGGAGAGCTATTGGATTGTGCAGGGCGTGTTTGCATGGTTGCTGTTGCCCTTGCTTGGTGCATTCTTAGCTGTGCCAGATGGTCATTGTCTGTGCGAACTGATCACCAGCAGTCCTTCTTTCAATATCTGGATGACCATACTCTTTGGTGTGCTCTGGGGAGTTGGTGGACTCACCTTCGGTTTGTCCATGCGCTACCTCGGTGTGGCTTTGGGTCAGTCTATAGCCCTTGGCACCTGTGCTGGTTTAGGCACCATTATGGGTCCAGTGCTACTAAACATGTTCTTCCCCGAACTAAACGCATTGTCTTCACTGACCTTTGCTGTCATCCTCGGTGTTGTGGTAACCCTTGTGGGCATAGCCATCATCGGTGTGGCTGGTTCCATGAAGGCAGCATCGCTATCTGAAGAAGAGAAGAAGGCAGCTGTCAAGGATTTCAATTTCCCCAAAGGCCTGGCCATAGCCCTGCTTGCGGGCTTCATGAGCGGCTGCTTCAATGTTGGTCTTGAGTTTGGCAAGGATATCAACTTCGGCGATCTCACTCCCGACATGTACAAGACACTGCCAGCCACATTGCTTGTCACCTTTGGCGGATTTATCACCAATGCCATCTACTGTTTCTATCAGAACAGCAAAAACAAGACCTGGAGCGACTATTCCAATGGCAAGGTATGGGGCAACAATGTACTGTTTTGTGCTCTGGCTGGTGCGTTGTGGTATAGCCAGTTCTTCGGACTTTCTTTGGGCAAGGGTTTCCTGACCGAGTCACCCACTCTGATGACCCTCTCTTTCTGCATCCTCATGGCTCTCAATGTGGTATTCTCAAATGTTTGGGGTATCATACTCAAGGAATGGAAGGGATGCTCACAGAAGACCATCGCCGTATTGATATTGGGTATCATCGTGCTGATACTGTCTTCATTCCTACCGCAACTAATCTGATGCGACACATCATATAAAAAGGTGCGGCAGTTAGTCGCACCTTTTTTTATGGTAATTATAATGATGCAGCGTATCGCCGCACCTCCTATTATTTCACCACCTTTCCTTTGCCTTTGATGATAACAAGCGTTTTGCTTTTTGTGTCATTAGCATTATATGGTCTTCCGCTCATATCATAAGTTTTGTCATTACCAGGTTGGGCATCTTCTGATGCTGATGATATGGCAGATGTCTGGGGCAGGGAAACCACACACTCGTCCGATTGCAGCGACTTCTCTCCACTGCTTATAGCCACCACATTGACACCATATATTGTGCCGGAAGTAAGTCCGGAGAAGGCATATCCAGTGGCACCGCCAGTGGCAAAAGTGCTGTTATCAGTATATGCGGGCACTCTCGATATGCTGTTTCCCATGAGCATGATATCGTCAATAACCATATATCCCCCCGTGCGTTCATACCTTATGCGCACCTTTTCAGATGGCATGATCAGCGAAATGTCGGCAGTGGCAGACTCTGTAGAAGAGATGTCTATTCGCCTCTCTGTGGTCCACACACCATCATTCCACGATTCCACCACTATGCAGCCCGAAACCTCCTTAGATCGATACCAGAATTTCACCCCGTTTATTCTGTATTCAGGATATTGCATGATGATATTATCGCCATCATTCGACAATCTCAGCGATGGAGCCTGTGCACCATAATACCCATTTAGCGAGTAATACATCGAACTGCTCGTTGTCCACATCTGTGGCAGTCCCTCTGCCTTAAGCGAGAAATCATAGCCTTTGTCCACATTCTCAGTGCTCCAGTCATGGCGGCAGATGCTAACCAGATAATCATCTGCATGAGGTGTAGGATTCCATTCCACCTTAAAGGCATTGCTTTCTATCTCCGTGGCCTTCAGTCCATCGGGTATGCGTTTGCTGAAAGCCAGTCCCATGGTAGTAAACTCCTTGCTTACCTCCGCAGATACATAACTGCCCACCTCTGCCACAATAATTATGTTATATCGCGACTCGGGTTGCAGCCCGCTTACGGTCACCGTGTCCACATCATCATAATAAGTATCGAGACAGGTAATCATACTTTCGCCATTGTCATTTGTAGCCCACTGCCCATACATTAGCACATGATATCGGCGGGCATCCCCTACCCTCGCCCATGAGAAGGTGACGGTGCTGTCGCCCACATTATTTATATATATGTCGGCAGGGGCAGGCAACTGCAGTTTACTGCCCTCCAACAGCATCCTGATGGTATCGTTGCACTCCTCCACATAGTCAATCTTTGCCACCATGCTACCGTCCCATGCGTCCAACTGATATTGTGTCACATTTGCCGCACCAGGCATGATATCACCGTTTCTGTTTGCTGTCGACTTATCGCCATCCACTTCCACAATGTCTACCCTCTGGTGATATGTCTCCACATTCACATTATTTGATATCCATGCCGCCGAGTCTATATCTATATGCCACACAAGCATGCCATGTCCAGGCAGATAGGCATCCCATCCTTTCAACTGTCTGTTTTCGAGTATATAGAATTCATTATCCTTGCCCTCCACAGATAGTCGGTAGGCTTTATTGCAGTCGCCGAGATATGGCAACACATTGAGCGAGTCAGCCTCAGACGTAAGTTCCGTATATTGCAGCCATCCCAGTTCAGCCTTTTCAAATGCGCTGTATAGTGCTGGTGTATGCATATTATTATTATACGAACCGCTGGCCATCACATCCCAGTTGGCCAGTCCAAAGGTTTTGCTGTCGTATGTCACATCATAATGGTCAGCAAGTCCGAGCACGTGTCCAAACTCATGAACAAATGTTCCTATACCCGTTGGAATTTTGCTGCCCGTGCTGCTATACCTAATCTCATTACTGCAAGCATAAGCATCTATTTTCACTCCGTCGAGGGTGAGGTTCACTCCCCAGTTATTCTCGAGCGATGCCGAGTGCGGCCATATCAGGTCTTTATTGTTTGGTGTATCATTCTGTCCACCTCCAGCATAGAAGAAATAGATGTTGTCCACACATCCGTCGCCATCAAGATCATAATCGCTGAAGTCAATTTCGGCATCCAGCCCCATGCATGCATCCCTCACGGCTTCGCCCATGCGCACATCAATATCTCCTCCTTGATCGCCTCCATAGTAGTAATACTCATGCGGCAGAGTAACGGGACCTTTCACCACAAATTCCGGTGTGAAGAGCCCATTGCTGCAGTCGCGGAAATAGTCACGCGCGCTACCGTTTGCTCCATTGCTGTGCGTGAATCCCTCTTGGTTGAGCATGTTGGTATAGAAGGCCAGTGGGTCTTCCACCGACTCAAATCCGAGGTTGCTGAATTGAATGAGTATCACCAGTGACTTGGGCGAACCGACAGTGGGAAAAGAGTCATTGAGTTTTATTCTTTGCGGTCCACTCTTGTATTGTCTCATACCGGAGTATGCATTGCCCGCTTTTCCATTAATCACTTGCGCATTGCCCGCCTGTTCATCCATAAGTCTGAAGCATCGTGCCGAATAGTCGTAATCCACAAGTCTGCCATCCAAGGTGGTCATATAATGGAATCTCTCGTCGCCATGCATTACTATAGTAGTCATGCTACCATCTGCCAGCCTCACCTGCTTGGGTGTAGGGTCTGCGGTTACTGCCATTGCCTCTGTGGCTGTCATGGCAGCCATTGCCATTGATATATAAACCAAAAGTCTTTTCATAATCATCATATTATCGTTATTGTGAATCACATTATCGTTGTTACCAAAAGCGCCCCATAACTTCACAGTCGTGGGGCGTTTTTAAACTATTAATAGTAAGTAATAATGATTATATATGTAGTCAGTAGTTGTTTTTGTCTATTTATTAACTTTTCTCTCACGATTTGCTACTATTATCTTGGCAAATTAAACGCCTTTGTCATCTCAGCCATCTGCTCCTGGCTCATACCCTCGGGAGTAAATCCCATGCATTTGGCATTGATATAGATCTTGGCACTCTTTGAAAGCACGTCAATCTGGTCGAAGGCATCCATTACGTCCAATCCCTTGGCAAACACACCATGCTTCTCCCACAACACCACATCATAGTCTTCCAGTTCCTTGAGTGTGCTGTCGGCGAGCATGTTTGAACCTGGCAACTCATAAGGCACCACTCCCAGTCCTAATGGGCAGAAAGCCTTGGTTTCGGGTATCATGCTCCATAGGATATTAGTGAGCACATCCTTGGCCAGGAATTCTCTGTTGTGACTCATGGCCACGAGTTCAATTGGATGTGTGTGCACTGTAGCCTTGTATGGAGACCCTGTTTCTATGAGGTGTGCATGCACGGTGAGGTGCGAAGGCAGTTCGCTTGTTGGCATCACTGGGTTGTCAGCGATGATCACATACGACTCACAATCGTCGAGTATGCGTATGATGCTACCATTATCCATAGGCCAGCGTGCCAGGTCACGCATGCGCTTGCCTGTACCCTTGCAATAGAAGTAGCACCCTTTGAGTGCAGGCAGTGTCACACCTATATGCTTTACATCGCTGATTGGTGCCAATGCCTTTATCTCGTCATCGACCAGGTCTGTCACGTTTACTGTTATGTTGCCACCATTGCGCTCTGCCCAACCATTCTGCCAGAGGTAACCGGCCACTTCTGCAATCTTGTAGACCTCATCCTTGAGGGCGGGTCTTCCTTCCAATATACTTTTCATCGTTATAGTTTCTTTGTTTTATGGCACAAAGGTAATACTAAAAAAGCACATTATACCTTAATTTTTGAGATAACAACCTTAATATTTGTCATTCTCCTTGATTTATATCAATTTTTACCGTTAATTCGCCAATTATTTATACCCATTTCTTATGATATAGACACATATTACTCATATAGTGAGTGTAGTTAGTATCCGAAGTCTTCGCCCAGCAATATCACCTGATGCTTGCCATTTGGTGAATTTCTTAGGAAGTGGATATAATTGCAGATGCAGTCGGCCGAGTTGCAGTTGTGGCATACACCATCTATCTGGCATGGTGTATTTTTTTGGAATCGTGTCATGTTGATAGGCGAAGCCACTGAGCGTGCTCTTTTGAGTGCGGCATCGGTGTCTTGCATCACCTTATTGAGCGAGATCACAAAGATTACATGCTTTGGTCCCCATGTGATGGCTGCCACTCTATTACCATTGCCGTCGATGTTTACTATCACTCCGTCTTCGCTCATGGCATTTGCGCTTGAGAGATAATAGTCGGCGCCAAAAGCCTTCATATATATCTCCTGTGCCTCTTGTGGCGAAGTGGCCAGGTCTCTGTCGAGGAGTTGGTATGAACCATCGTCGTGCAGGGCTTTCACTATGCCCGTATCTCTGATGGTCATGCTTCCTCCCCACGACACGCTGCTGCCCTTGGGTATTAGTTGCAGCATTGTCTTCACGGCCTCCTCTGCTGTAGGGCAATAGCATGCGGTGATATTCCTTCTGCGCAGCCTCTCGATGAGATGGTCTGCCATTCGCTGGTTTCTCAGTTCCTTTGTTGTCATAATAGTATGATTTAATGCTTATCGTCTATTTCAAAATGCTTGTTCGCTATTTCTTTATAATGCTTATCCGCTATTTCAATGGGTAAGCAATATATTATAGAATGTTATTCCACTCTAATGGTAATCTCGGCATCATTGAGCAATGGCGACGTCATCTCAATGGTTATATCTCCCTGTTTGCCTGTGGTTTCGATGTAGGCGAGCAGTCGTCCGTGATAAGCGCGGCGATGATCTTGGTGCGCCATGCTCATATCCGCATTATTTGAATTTTCGAGCCCCAGCAGATGCCCCTGGCCTTTCACCCGGCATGTTATGTCATTGTCGGCGAGTTTTACTATGGTACCCTGCTCATCCAACACTTCCACGGTTACGTGCACAACCCTTTTATCTCCTGCCTTCACTATATGCTTGTCGGCAGTGGCACGCAGCGAGAATGGTCTGCCCGACGAGGTGATGGAATAGTTGGCCACCACCCTGCCCTCTGCATTGCATGCTTCGGCTTTCAGCGTGCCTGGCTGATATGGTATATCCCAATGGATGATGCCCGTGTCTGCCGGCCGCTGTTTCATTTCTCCCACCATGGTGCCATTGAGCATGAGTCGTGCCTGCGGTGCATTGGTATAGCACACCACGCGTATTATCTGTGTCTGGCGGTAGTTCCATATATCCCATGCGTCGGGCGAGAGCCACAGTTGTTTGTTGCCGTCATGGTTACCATGTTTTTTTATTGGATATGTGCCAATATAGCACACGGGGTCATCGCGCCAGAGTGATGCACGCATCTGTCCACGTGGTTTGGCGAAACTGCCAAAGTCGAGCAGTCCTGTATATAGTCCGCGTGATGGCCATCGTCCAGCCTCTCCCAGATAGTCGGTACCAGTCCAGATAAACTGTCCAAAGATATAATCACGCGAGGTGACAGCCTGCCACGCTTCTATCCCTGACCCTGTCTCGCTTCCATATATGATGCGCTGGGGATATGTGTTGTGGTCCTCATCATATCTGTTTTCGGTATAGTTATACCCCACCACATCCACGGCCTCTGGATAGGCGGTCTGATTGCTCATCACCACTCCAGCCAGTGCTCCTGTGGTGGGTCTTGAGGTGTCTATGTCCTTGACACATTTCACCAGTCGTTGCGCTATCTGTCCTATGTTCATAGCATCTGGTGCATCGGGCTTATATCCTCCAAACATTGGTTGGTTGATGGTAGCACCATCGAGGATGGGATGCGAATAAGGGTCGTTGGGATAGTCCACCTCATTTCCTATGCTCCAGAGAAACACGCAGGGGTGGTTGCGGTCGCGGCGCACCATGTCGGTCACGTCGCGCTCTATCCATTCTTCAAAGAAGTCATAACTACCCTGAAAGGCTGGCGTGCCCACATTCCATCCTTCTATCCACTTGCGCTTGGGATACTCCCATTCGTCTGAAGCCTCATCCATCACGAGCATTCCCAACCTGTCGCAGAGATCATAAACCACTGGTGCCTGTGGGTTGTGACTCATGCGTATAGCATTGGCTCCCATGGTTTTGAGTTGGCGTATGCGGCGTTCCCACACATCTGCCGGCACCACGGCGCCCAATACTCCTGCATCATGGTGCAGGCATACTCCCTTGACCTTCATCCACTTGCCGTTGAGTGCGAAACCGCGATTGGCGTCAAACTGCAAGGTGCGCAGTCCCACGCTACTTTCTGCATGGTCTATGGTCTTGCCGTCTATCATGAGTTGTGTCTTGAGTGTATAGAGGTATGGAGCATCGAGATTCCATCTTTCGGGCTTGCTTACTTTTAGTGCTATGGTGCCCTTGGTTGTTCCGCTATGGGCATTAAGAGCCACGCTCTTGCTTGCCACCTTGCGCCCCTGTGCATCATAGAGCGATGCCACTATCTGTGTTTTTCTGGCGGTGGCATCATGGTTTTCCACCTCCATATCCACGTTCACCACAGCCTGTCTGTCGGTTATAGAGGTGGCATGCCATGCCACTCCCCATTGTGCGAAATGGATATTGCCCGAGGTAATCAGATATACATCACGATAAATGCCCGACCCCGTATACCATCTGGAGTCGGCATGGCGGCTGTGGTCTACCCATACAGCCAGGGTGTTGGTGCCCTTTCTCAGATATGGCGTCATATCATACATAAAGGAGATATATCCATTGGGGCGTTTACCCAGCAGATGTCCGTTGAGGTATACCTCGCTGCGGTTGTATACTCCTTCGAAATAGATATAGTGGCGCAGGGTGGTATCGGCAATATTGAAATGCTTGCGATAGCACCCTATGCCTGCTGGCAGATAACCAGTGCAACTGGCCAGCGTGGGCGATGGTATGCCCTCTATAGACCAGTCGTGTGGCAGCGTGAGGTGTCGCCATGACGTATCATTGAAGTCGTCGTTTACTGCCGCAGAATCCGCACCGAGCATAAAGAGCCAACCATCGTTAAACATGGTGGCATTACCGAATGACACCTGCGCCATGCCCATCATGCTCCACGTCTGCCATAGCATGACAATAATCACTATACGTCTCATGTCCATATCTATTATTATATCAGAGATTATATCTAATATTATATCAGAAATTATATCTAATATTATATCAGAAATTATATTTCACTGCCAGTGTAGGGTTTACATAGAATGACTTGTCGGTGGCGCACTCGGGCATCACGAAATTATCACTTATCTCCACCTCGGTACCCACAGAAAAATGCTTGCTTATGTTATACCACAGTTGCGGTTCGGTCATCATCACTAAGGTGCCGTGACCATTGGTCTTCTCGCCGCGCCACAAGTCTATATATCCAGAGAATGTGCACTTGCCCGAAGCAAAGGTTGTAGCCCATACTCCCGTGAGTTGCATGGATGGGTATGCCTCACTATTCTCATACTTGAAATTCTGCTTATACAGGGCTTGCACAGACCATGTGGTGGAGAAATCGGCATTATGGCCATTGATGGCTGCACCCACGAGGGCTGCATTTTGGAAACGGGTGCCACCGCCCGATTTGAATGTGGTCATGCCTCCATCATACTCTACATGTGCTTCCAATGACAATGATGGAGAAAGCCTGCTGATGGTAAACTCGCGCGAAATCTCTGCATAGGCGCCTTTCATGCCATCGTGATACATATCGAAATCTACAAACCAAAACCAGTTGCCCAGTCCGTCTGCCTTAAATTGCTCATAGGTGAGAGTTACCATGGGTCGTGTGGCTTCCTCGTCGGAGTAGATCTTACGACCGAAATCATAATGCAACTGGAAATTCTGTGCCCAAGACACACATGCTGTCATCATCAGAATGACAGATAAAAAACCTTTCTTCATCTTTTCTTAGTTATTGTTATTTCTTTGTTATTGTTGTTTCTTTACATAATTGTTTCTTTATGCATGCTAATTATCTTCAAACATTTGTTATGCTTATATCATAACATGTTTTGTACTGCAAAGATACAAATAAATATTCATTCTACCAAGGAAATCACACGACAAGATATAAGAATCTATTGCGTTGATACGCGGTCAGGACTTATCATGAGTCAAATACAAATAGTTTTATAGTAATTATGTTGACAATTTGGGCGCAGGGGAAAAGTCCGTGGATTTTAAACCAAAAGGTAAAAAAGGGGAGAAAAGTTTGGCACTATTCCCATTTATTCGTACCTTTGCATTGAACCAAAAGTGTTTTAACAAAGGTGTAACACCAAAAGTGTAATGAATTTATGGCTGACACGAATCGTATGAAGAGAATATGTTGTGTTCTCACCCTTTTGGCTTTATGGCTGACAACCAACCAACTGTCAGCACAACCATCATGTAAAGTTCACATTT
>JALFPC010000032.1 GCA_022782305.1 Prevotella sp.
ATTTGAAAGTCTGTTACTCTTGCCATACTTTAAGAGGCTTGCCTCCATGTAAGTATTCTTTGAAGGAGTAACAAACACCCACATCTCATGCTCGTCCTGATCCATGCGGTCCTCTTTGAGCACCATAGGAGAAGTATTTCCAAACAAAAACTCTACACCCTTGGCATCAGTGGAAGTCATATTTTCGAAAGTCACTCTAATAAGTGCACAATACTCGTTGCCATCGGCATCCTTAGGCCATTTCTTTTGGTTGAAGAGAGCCATAAGGTTTGGCAGTCCATTGGCAGAGGTCACTTCCTTAAAAGAGTGCAGTTGCAACTGTGGTTCCTGTGTATTCTGGCTGTATGCACCTGTGGCCATCAGCAGTGTAATGATAATAAGGAATAGTCTGTTCATATTGCTTTAGAATTTAAATTTGTTAATAAAATCTTCCAAGTCTACAAATTCCGATGTTTCAGGCTGCCATAATCTCACATGTATGATTGGTTGCTCCTGCGATGCGTCGAGCACCAGTGTCAGATATCCAGTATCGGCATAAGTAGGTGAATAATATATTTGCTTTATCTGTATAGCGAAAGCCGTAGCTTTTGGTATGCGAGGAGCATTAATAACCTTTGTTCTGTTGTCTTCGAATGTCAGATGAATGAAATTCTCTGGTCTGAAGAGAGTTTTGAGTCTGTCGAGATACTGTTTCTTTGTCTGCACCTGATAACTCACATTCTTTGTGCCAAGGTCGAGTCGCTTTCCGTCGCTCACGGTGGGCTCTGCTTTTTTGAGCACTGTACCATATATGATGAGAGCATCTTCAGAGAACACCTTATCCAGATAATCATATCTTTTGAGGTTATATGCAGTCTGATAGTCTTCCATAAACTGCTGTATGGTAAATCGTGAGATGTCAGGCCATTGCGATGCAGCGTTGAAGATATCAGTTTCTGCCTTCTTGGTCAGTCCATAAGCCAACGATTCTATCTTGCCTGTATTTTCATTGAATCTAAATACCAGGTTTTCCATAAAGGTTTTTCCGTTGCTATATTTGATCTTGACCTTACAGGAGCGTGCCACAATAAATCCGTTTGCTTTCACAAACTCATAATTCTGCTTTGCTCCCACGAGGCTTACCTTGCCCGTCTCCTTTATAAGTGTTCTAAACATCTCATATCCCTCAGGAGTAAAGAGCGAGAATGCAGGTTCTGGGTTACGGTTTTTGATAGCGTTTTCTATTGCAGCCATGGTTTTCATATACCCATCAGAAGCAGAAACTGTTTCCATTTCCTTCATTTCTTTCTCTTCGGTCAATTCGGGTTTTACCATATCATTTGTAGCCACGCTATTGGTAGCGGCGTCATTACCCGGTTTCATCACCATAGTTCTCTTTGATGGGTTTACCTTTACAGGTATTTCGGCCATAGCCTTCATCGGCACGGTGCTCAAGTCTTTAAACACGGTCTTGAGTTCTTCATCAGACATTGTTTCAGCCTCGTTTCTGAATATATACTCATATCTGATTCTTATCTTTCCGTCTGCGGGCATAGAAAGCATTTCAACCTCTGCTATACCATCTCGGGCAGCCACGGGACCTTCAAGAGCCTGTCCGTCGTTATATTTAAACTGCACACTTGCCACATCTCGTCCGTTGTAAGTGAAATGCAGTTTGGCGTAATATCTATTATCTCTATACTCGCATCCTTCGAGCCCCACCTTCATCTGTGCAATCACAGAATTGATTTTTGTGGGCAGGAAAGCGAGACAATTCCTTTCTTCTCCATCAAATTCACACATTATATTGTTATCCTTACCAGCTTTGGTAAGCATAAATGCCCAATAGTAATTGCGCAGCGCATCATCAATTTGCAGGTTCTTTTCCGCTGCCTTACCTGTATTTACATAATCCTTGATTTTGTCTATACGCTCCTGTTGCATCTTGGCCACTTCGGCCTTTGATATCCACACGAAAACCTCGGCGTCTGGTTCATCCTTAACAATTACCGACTCAATATTCCTGAGCGACATATAAGAATAAGAAGAGATGCTCGTTTCGGTCTGCTCATTAATTACAGTGCCATTAGCTCCACTTGTAGTCTGCACGGTGCGCTCGCGTTCTGATGAGATAGTTGTTTTAATGCTCTCTATGAGCCTTGCCTTTGCATTCTTGTTGGCGTCATCCAAGGTGACGCCATATCCCTCGCAACTATAATAAGCGGGATTGTTTTTTATGGCGTTTATCTCATCAGTCTGCGCTTGCAGGAGCATGGTCGCTCCTGCAAGGCAGAAAGTAGAAATTATTCTTGAAAAATAAGAATCAATCATTATTTCTTGTTCAATTCAGCATTAACTTCATCCTCAAATTTCTTCAACTCATACTGTATCTTGAGCTTATCCTCGTCAGAGATCTTAGACTTCACATTGTCCATCACAGCCTTTGACATTGCAGATACTCCACCCTGGAATTCTACGGTCACATATACATTATATGTACGATTAGGCAGCATATATCTCTTTGACTTTATGACCACAGTATTTTCAATCATGTTTTGTGCAATAGAGGTCACGAGACTGTTTCTCTGCTCACCACCGTCAGTCACCAGTCCACCTTCTGTAGAAGTTCCGGCATACTTGGAGATATCGAAGCCGCTTCGTTTCTGTGCAGAAGTAACCTTAGCAGCAATAGCGCGCGACATCTTGGCTCTTGCGTCAGCCTCTGCATAAGCGATAGCCTCTGAGAGGTCATAATGCTTTGCGTTACCCCATGCTCTAACCACAGGAGAAGCCTCAGCCAGTTCAATACATTCGTTGGTAGCCAGTTCCATGCCCTCAGGTGTAGGATTAGTACCCTTGGTTACTCCGCTTGGTGTAGCCTGTTTTGTGCTGCCTCCGCAAGAAATCATTGCTAATGCAAAAAGACACATTGAAATAGTGCTAATAATTTTTTTCATATCATTATTTTCTTTATCCTGTAGACCTCCAAGTACAGGGTTAGTTAATAGAATGTGTTTTTGTCATGCCGCCACAAGCCGCAGAGGTCTAAATGTAACGTCCTGCCATCGGCACCATTTTTTCCTGCCCAAAATTAAGTATAATTTAGCAAACAACCAAATAATTTAATAAAAAAAGAAGAAAAATATCCATTTTGAGTATAAACGTAGTATATAATGACAAGAAAAGAATAAAAAAATCAAAACGGCTGCAGTAATGTGTCTGCAGCCGCTTTGATTATATAATCTACACTATATATTCTACACCTTATATATAATAATAGGTATACAATATAAATATGTGCGATAATTATCCGTAGATGATCTTGCCGTTTTCATCCTCGTAAGGAGCGAGATCCTTGGCATACTGGTTCATGGCTCTAAGGCTCATGCCCATAGACGAGAATCCTCCGTCGTGATAGAGGTTCTGCATGGTCACCTTGCGTGTGAAGTCAGAGAACATCATAACGCAATAGTTAGCGCACTCTTCAGCATCAGCATTTCCGAGTGGCGACATCTTATTGGCGAAATCCATGAGGTTGTCCATATCCTTGATGCCCTTTCCGGCAGTAGTAGGAGTAGGCGACTGCGATATGGTGTTGATACGCACGTTTTTCTCTCGTCCATAGATATATCCGAAGCTGCGTGCTATGCTCTCAAGCATGCTCTTGGCATCAGCCATATCATTATATCCGAAGAATGTGCGTTGTGCAGCCACATAGGTGAGAGCCACCACGGAACCATATTCAGCTATGGCATCCTGCTTCTTTGCCACCTGCAGCATCTTATGGAAAGAGATGGCCGAGATGTCGAGAGTTTTCTGCAGATAACCATAGTCGAGGTCATCATAAGTGCGATGTTTGCGCACATTCGGACTCATACCGATAGAGTGTAGCACGAAATCGATTTTTCCACCGAGCAGTTTGACTGATTCCTGAAAAACATTCTCCAGATCCTCTACGCTTGTAGCATCGGCAGCCACAATAGGAGCATTGAGCTGTTTGCTCAATTCATCAAGAGTACCCATGCGCAGAGCCATCGGTGTGTTGCTGAGCACAATATTTGCACCCTCTTCTACGGCTTTCACAGCCACCTTCCACGCGATGGATTCTTCATTAAGCGCGCCAAAGATAATACCGCGCTTTCCTTTCAACAAATTGTGAGTCATTTTATTATTTATTTGAAATTCGGCACAAAATTACTCAAAATGTGCAACATACGCAAATATTTGTGCAATTATTTCACATTTCCCACCTTAATAAGGTATTCGGCAATCTGCACAGCATTCAGAGCGGCACCTTTTCTTATCTGGTCGCCACTGAGCCAGAATGTCAGGCCACAATCGTCTGAAAGGTCTTGGCGCACGCGTCCCACGAAGATGTCATCCTTGCCAGCAGTATCAAGAGGCATGGGGTATACGAGGTTTGCGGGATCATCCTGCAGAGTCACTCCAGGTGCTGCAGCCAAAGCTTTCTGTGCCTCTTCCACAGATATGGGGCTCTCGGTCTCTATCCATACCGACTCAGAGTGTGCCCTGAGCGAAGACACTCTTACGCACATGGCAGAGCATTTCACATCGCTATGCATGATTTTTCGTGTCTCATTAAACATCTTCATCTCTTCCTTGGTATATCCGTTGGGCTGGAACACGTCAATTTGCGGAATAACGTTATAAGCCAACTGGTGTGGGAATTTCTTCACTGTCACCTCTTTGCCTTCCATTATCTCGCTATACTGTTGCTGCAGTTCTGCCATGGCGGCGGCACCAGCACCGCTGGCACTCTGATAACTTGCAATGTGTATGCGCTTGATATGGCTGATATTCTCCAATGGCTGCAATGCCACCACCATCATGATAGTGGTGCAGTTGGGGTTGGCGATTATTCCTCTTGGTCTATTGAGTGCGTCCTCGGCATTACACTCTGGCACCACCAGGGGCACATCGTTGTCCATACGGAAGGCGCTGGAGTTGTCAATCATCACTGCTCCATACTTGGTGATATCCTCTGCAAACTCCTTTGATGTGCCAGCTCCGGCAGATGTAAATGCGATGTCTACATCCTTGAAATCATCGCCATGCTTCAGGAGTTTCACCTCATATTCCTTTCCTTTGAAGGTATATTTGGTGCCGGCACTTCTCTCCGAACCAAACAATACGAGGTCATCCATAGGGAAATTTCTTTCATCAAGAACACGGAGGAACTCTTGTCCCACTGCTCCGCTTGCTCCAACAATTGCTACTTTCATTTCGTTATCTTTTTAGTTGTTTTTACTGTCATTTATTGCGTTTTGGGTGCAAAATTACAACTTTTAGTGGAATTACACCCTTAAAATAAGTAATAATATCGTTATTTTGATATTTTTTTTGCACCTTTGCATCTTGAAAGTTATAAAAGACCAATAATTATGCCAGATATATCTCATTATCTTCCCATCGCCGAGCCCACACTAATTTTCTTTGTGGTGCTATGCATCATACTCTTTGCCCCTATCATCATGAGCCGATTTAGAATACCACATATCATCGGCATGGTATTGGCAGGTGTGCTGGTAGGTCAGTATGGGTTCAATATCCTTGAGCGCGACTCATCATTCGAGCTTTTCGGCAAAGTGGGTGTCTTGTATATAATGTTTCTGGCTGGTCTTGAGATGAACATCAGCGATATCCGCAAGCGCAAAGCCCAGTTTCTGCTGTTTGGTCTTCTCACCTTCTTCATTCCTTTTGGTGCATCTTACTGGGCTGGCACGTCATTGCTGGGCTATTCGTCTACGGCCTCACTCCTGCTTGCGTGTATCATGGCCTCCAACACCCTCATCGCCTACCCCATAGTATGCAAATATGGTTTGCAGAAGCATCCGAGCGTCACCCTCAGCGTAGGTTCCTCGATGATTGCCCTCACCCTGTCGCTGCTCATCCTGGCAGCCATAGTAGCGACAAATGATGGTAGCGACCCCAGCATCCTCTTTTGGACGTTGTTTATAATTAAGGTGTCGGCATTCTGTGTCCTTGAGGTATTGATAATTCCACGGCTCACCAGGTGGTTCTTCCGCCACTATGCCGATGCTGTCATGCTTTATATCTATGTCATGTCCATCCTTTTCATGAGTGCCGCCCTCTCAGAGGCTTGCGGTCTCGAGGGCATCTTTGGTGCGTTTCTCGCAGGTTTGATTCTCAACAGGTTTATCCCCACGGTGTCGCCGCTTATGAACAGGATAGAATTTATTGGCAATGCCCTCTTCATCCCTTATTTCCTTATTGGTGTGGGCATGCTCATAGACATACGCGTGCTCTTTCATGGTCTCGACACCCTATGGGTTGTGCTGTGCATTGTTACCTTCGCCACCATAAGCAAGGCCTTGGCGGCATACCTGTCTTGTCGCATCTACAGAATGCCGTGGCTATCGGGGCATATCATGTTTGGTCTCACCGAAGCTCATGCTGCTGGCGGTATTGCCATGACCATGGTCGGCATGAACATGGTCATGCCCGATGGCAGTTATCTCGTTGATGCCAACATGCTCAATGGTGTGGTTATGATGATCCTCTTCACATGCATAATCAGTTCGATAATAGTTGAAAACTCATCCAAGAGCATACTGCTCAAGGAGCACATGCAGACCGAAAAACCTATCAGCGAGGGCGACGACGAGAAGATCTTACTGCCTCTGCAGCATGCCGAGGATTCGGATACACTCGTGCAACTGGCCATCATGATGCGCAACAAGAAACTAAACCGCGGACTCATCGGACTCAATGTCATCTTCGATGATATAAACTCCAGTCGCAACCTTCAGGTGTCTGCTCGCCTCCTCGACCATGCCGCCACCACAGCAAGTGCCGCCGATGTGAGAATGCAGGTGCAGACACGCTTGGCCATCAATATCGCCAATGGCATCAAGCACGCTTTTAAAGAGAATGATGCCTCTGAAATCATCATGGGCCTACATCGTCGCAATAGTCCCAACGATAGTTTCTGGGGTGCCTACACCCAGGGACTCATCGGCGATATCAACAGGCAGATAATAATATGCCGCATGATGTGCCCCATCAACACACTTAGGTGCATACAGGTGGCAGTGCCCTCAAGGGTTGAATTCGAACCGGGCTTCTACCGATGGATAGAACGGCTGGCGCGCCTCACCGACAATATCGGTTGCCGCATCATCTTCCACGGCAGGCAGACATCTCTGTCGCTGATAAACGCATATATGCACAATCGCCACCCCGAGGTGAGGGCGGAATATGAGCAGATGGAGCATTGGATTGAACTCACCACACTGGCACAGAATGTCAAGGAGGATCATCTCTTGGTGGTCATCACAGCACGACAGGGCACAGTGTCATACAAACCGGCATTCGAACACCTTCCTCAGGAGCTCACCAGCAGCTTCCCCTCCTGCAGCCTCATGATCATCTATCCCGACCAAAACGGACAACCTCAGGATGTGATGACCTTTACAGCTCCGCAGCGTCAAGATAGCGAGAGTGCCTACGCTACATTCACCAAATGGATCAAGAGCAAATTTGAACATAAGAAATAGATATGATAGACATCAAAGGAATAAAGAAAAGTTTCGGACCTCTGCAGGTGCTCAAAGGCATAGACCTGCATATTAACAAAGGGGAGGTGGTGAGCATCGTGGGACCAAGCGGTGCTGGCAAGACTACCCTCCTGCAAATCATGGGCACCCTCGACAAGGCCGACGAGGGTGCTATATGCATCAACGGCATCGACATCAGCACCCTCAAAGGAAAGAAACTGGCGGAATTCAGAAACAAGCACATAGGCTTCGTCTTCCAGTTCCACCAACTACTGCCTGAGTTCTCGGCCATAGAAAACGTGATGATACCGGCATACATAGCGGGCATGTCGCAAAAAGAGGCAAAGGCCAGAGCCACCGAACTGCTCGAGTTTATGGGGCTCGCCGACCGTGCCAACCATAAGCCTAATGAACTCTCTGGGGGCGAGAAGCAGCGTGTGGCGGTGGCAAGGGCATTGGTCAACAACCCCGTGGTCATACTCGCCGACGAACCATCTGGAAGCCTCGACAGCAAAAACAAGTCGGAACTGCATAAACTGTTCTTCGACCTTAGGGATAAGTTCGGACAAACATTCGTTATCGTTACTCACGACGAAACCCTCGCTTCCATCACCGACCGCACCATCAAGATGACCGATGGCATGCTCAATTCCATACAGGATAGTAATGAAAGGGAGGACATATTATGACTGAAGGTATGATAAGACTGGGCGACTATAACACGCTCAAGGTGGTTAAAGAGGTTGACTTCGGACTCTATCTCGATGGCGGCGAAGAGGGTGAGATCCTGCTGCCTACACGTTACGTGCCCAAGGGTTGCCGACCTGGCGATGATATAGAGGTGTTCCTTTATCTCGACCAGGACGAACGACTCATTGCCACCACTCTGCGCCCCCTTGCCAAGGTTGGCGACTTCGCATGCCTTGAGGTGGCGTGGGTAAACGAATATGGTGCCTTTCTCCATTGGGGACTGATGAAAGACCTTTTCTGCCCATTCCGCGAGCAGAAGATGAGGATGATAAAGGGCAACAGCTATATAGTGTATGTAACCATAGATGAAGATAGCTACCGCATGATTGCCACTGCCAAGGTGGAACGCTATCTCAGCCATGAGCGCCCCAACTATAAGCATGGCGATGAGGTAGACCTGCTGGTATGGCAGAAGACCGACCTTGGATTCAAGGTTATCGTCGACAACCTATTCCAGGGCCTCGTATACGAGAGTCAGATATTCAAGCCCATCACCACGGGCAACCGCATGAAAGGGTATGTAGACCATATCAGACAGGATGGCAAAATAGATATAACCCTGCAACCCACAGGCAGACAAAATATCACCGACTTCTCAGAACAGCTGTTGCAGTATCTAAAAGATAATGGTGGTCATTGCGATCTCGGCGATAAGAGCCCAGCCGAACTCATCGTTGACCGCTTCAAGGTAAGCAAGAAAACATATAAAAAAGCCGTTGGCGACCTCTACCGCCAACGACTCATCTCCATAAACGACGATGGTATCACACTGCTGTGATACCATCGTTTTATTTCATAACGTTATAATATTCTGCCCACAAGGCGGAAGCTGATACATGGATAAACGGTTATCTTACTCAATGTCTTGATAGCACCACCATCATCACCATTGGTATCCTCTTCGGTCAACTGCTCCTTGCCGTTGGCACCATCGATATAAACCTTTGGAGTGCCCCAGAACTGAACACCAGCATCAAACTGGAAACCCAGACGACCCTTGGGCACTGCACGACCCAAACCAAAACCTACATAAGGACGGAAACTGGCCACCTCAAGAGTAGCATTCACACTACCATCATCCTTTGGAGAAAGGAAATAGTCGCCAAGAGCAACGCCAATAGGACTGAAATTACTCAGTGGCACTTGATTTCCGTTAGGCAGTGTAGGGGTAACCAAGGTACCTTCTTTCAATAATTTGTTGTACTTGGCCACATCAGCCAGCACACCGTCTTCCTTGTTATAAACCTCTATAATCTCCGAACCGCCGAAATAAGCTCCCACTGTAAGGTGGAAGATGCTTTTCTTTGAAGGATAAAGGTCAAAGAGCACATGTCCTGTGGTCATGCTTGGTTTTCCCTGCACCTTGATGCTCATTTCTTCAGGCAGAGTACTATTAAAACCATTGAGTGCACCTAATTGATTATAATACTCACTTGTCTGGTCTTCCACGTCAATATCCAAATCGGTATTTACCTTGATGGTTGGGAAGAAGTTTACACCTGCCCTAACACCAACATACGGTGTGATGCAAGTAGACGCATCTACGGTGATACCAGTTGTTCCAACACCTACACCTACGGCCAAACGATTAAAAAGTTTCTGATCTTGTGCGTGCATGCTTGTCATGCCAAACAAAGCAAATGCAAAAACTAATAATTTCTTCATAAAGTAAACTTTAAAATAATGAGTTCAATATTGTAATTTTTGCCAAAGTTATGCAAAAATAGCATAAAGACAAAATATGCAATATTAAAAAAAGTAAAATCATCGAATTATGTTTACCTCCTATCCTTATTTTGCAACATAATTCCGTTATTTCGTTCTTTTCTATATGGGAGTTCTATAAAAAGAAGGTGCGGCTGCTCGCCGCACCTTCTGCTTATTGTAGAGTAAATCTTATTTTCTGTACATCTCGGCTGTTGCCTCCCACCATCGCCTCAAAATCTCCGGGTTCGGCCACATACTGCAGGTTGCTGTTATAGAACTTGAGCATGTCGGCATTGATAGTGAAGGTCACATCCCTGCTCTCGCCGGCCTTCAGAGATATGCGCTCAAAGCCTTTCAGTTCCTTCACTGGTCGTGCTATCGTTGCCACCATGTCATGGATATAGAGTTGCACCACCTCGTCGCCGTCACGATTACCACTATTCCTCACGTTCACAGTGAGTGTTATGCTGCCATCAGCCTTCATTGTGGTGGCACTCAGTCTGGGTTTCCCATATTCAAATGTCGTATAGCTCATTCCATATCCGAACGGATAGAGAGGATCATTTCTCACATCTATATAATTGCTCTGATATTTGCGATACTCGGTCACACCCTCAGGCACTGGTCTTCCTGTGTTGAGATGGTTATAATAGATAGGTATCTGTCCGAGAGCCTTTGGCATGGTCATGGTTAGATGTCCTGAAGGGTTCTTGTCGCCGAAGAGCACATCGCAGATAGCGTCGCCGGCCTCAGAACCGCCAAACCACACATTCAGAATTGCATTCACATGCTCTGCCTCCCATGCCATCACGGTAGGACGACCAGCGAAATTGAGCATCACCACAGGTTTGCCTGTAGCCACAAGATCCTTGAGCAGTTCCATTTGCACGCGGGGCAATGAGATATCAGTACGCGATGAACTCTCACCGCTCATCTCTGCCATCTCTCCCATGGCACACACGATAATATCGGCATCAGCAGCCACTCGCAGAGCCTCTTCCTTTGCTTTGTCATCATCCACACGGTCTATAGGTCTGCCGAAGGTAGCTCCCTTCTGTATATTCTCATCAGCATATATATTGCATCCCTGTGCAAACACCACCTGTGCCTTGTCGCCCACAGCCCTTTCCATAGCTTCCTTCAGAGTAGAATAGAGTTCGGGGGTATCAGCAGTAGACCAGCATCCCACCATGTTTGAGCTATTATTGCCGAGTGGACCTATCAGTGCAATCTTTCCCTGCTTCTTGAGTGGCAGCACCCCATCATTTTTGAGCAGCACGAAAGTCTCTGCCGCCATATCTCTGGCAGCTTTTCTATGCTCGGCGGTATAGAGGTCTGTTTTGAGTCTTTTCGGTTCGCAGAATCTGTATGGGTCATCAAAGAGTCCAAGTTTATATTTCGCTTCGAGCACTCTTCGGCATGCGGTGTCTATATCCTCTTGCGACACTCTACCATTCTTTACGAGATTCGCCAACTGCTTGATAAAAGCGTTTGAACACATGTCCATATCTGTGCCGGCCTTGAGTGCGAGTTCAGAAGTCACCGACTGATCGCCGATGCCATGCACGATAGCCTCGTTGATAGAACCATAGTCTGTCACCACAAAACCATCATATTTCCATTCCTTGCGCAGCAGGTCGGTGAGCAACCACTTATTGCATGTGGCAGGCACACCGTCCACGACATTAAAAGACGACATAAACGAGCCTGCTCCTGCCTCTGCGGCTGCCTTATAAGGGGCCAGATACTGGTTATACATCCTCACACGGCTCATGTCTACAGTATTATAGTCACGACCAGCCTCTGCAGCACCATACAGAGCGAAATGCTTCACGCATGCCATCGCATTCTCCTTGCCATAGTTACCCTGATATCCCTTCACCAATGCTTCACCAATGCGGCAACCGAGGAAAGGGTCTTCGCCAGCACCCTCTGCCACTCGTCCCCAGCGTGGGTCTATGGCAATGTCTACCATAGGACTATACACCCAGTTCACACCCTGTGCCGTAGCCTCTTTGGCTGCTATACGTGCGCCATTCTCTATGGCTTTGAGGTTCCAGGAGCAAGCCTGAGCCAATGGAATAGGAAAGACTGTTTGGTTTCCATGGATAACATCCAGTCCGATGAGCAATGGGATGCCCAGTCTACTTTTCTTCACTGCCACTCGTTGCAGTTCATGGATTTTATCTTGTCCTTTCACGTTCAATACAGCACCTAACTGTCCGGCAGCGGTGAGTTGTGCCAGAGGGCTGTCCATGATAGCGCCGGTGGTCACATCCCCTCCAGGCAATAGGTTGAGTTGTCCAATCTTCTCTTCGAGAGTCATCTTGGCCATCAACTCGTTTACAAACTCTTTCATAGGTTTTTTCTGTGCGAATACAGACGAAGCTGCCAGCACGGCAGCAATGAATAATGATAGTCTCTTCATATTTTTAGGTTTTATGGTGCAATATTAGTAATTATTTTCGAGAAAGCAAAGAAAGGAGAAGAAAAATAAAATGCTAAAGGGGCTAAAAGGAGGAACTGTACAATAATAGGATAAAATCATACAAGGTAGAGAGCATGATACCATCTATATCTGGCATCTCTCATGAGGTGCGGCTCTTTGCCGCACCTTTTAGGTGGGATTATATAGAACCCACCTTTTATTCATCCCAATCAAATGAAGGGTCACAACTTTTGGCTGCTGCATCATCATAGGCACTGCTTTCTTCCATACAATCTGGAGCCAATCGTATCATACTTCTATCTTGTGTCACATCTAATTTATTTATAGATCCTGTCAAAATGCAAGAGGTATTGACTCTTACAACCCACACTGAGGGTTTTTCATATTTCTTCATCGTTATCATCTGTGACAACTCCGTATTGATTGATATTATTTCAGACAATATTTTAATGAGACAATAATTATATTAGTTAATAATATCGGTTTACTATTTAATTATTTATAATTTTGTATATCTATCACTACATGGCGAGTGAATACTAAAACAAATAGGAAATAATCAATAATTTACTTTACATTATTAATAAATAATTATGCAGAAGAAACTGAAAATTGTAGTCACAGTACCAAAGGAAATGGAAGGACTAAGCGTTGAAATGGTCATTGATGAAAACATCAAAGAACTAATGGTTCAGATCGTAGAGAACAACAAAGTGGTAAATACCTTGTATGAAAGAAAACCAACGCACCTGTTTATCAAAGACCGTGGATGCGAACATGTCATTCAGATTAATTCAATCAAATGGATTAAAGGGGAACGCCAGTATTGTATTATTTATATGGTAAATAGAAACCTGCTTATCTCTAAAACCATGTTGGCAATTCAACGGTTGTTGCCTGAAGGCCGATTTGTGAGAATACATAAATCATATATAGCCAACATGGATTATGCCACTATCCGAGATGGTAATTTCTTGTATGTGGATGGAGAACCGATACCTATCGGAAGAGGCTATAAGAAGAATATAAAATAAGGCAATAATTATGCATTTAAAATTGGGGTGACGCGGGGACGCGTCACCTCCTAATTATCACTTTATAGACGTGTAAAAAATGGCAAAAATGTCGTTTGTAATCTAAAAAGTGTCGTTTGTCAAATAGATTTGGATGGAATGATTGTTTTTATTAACTTTGTAAAGCAATCACAGTCATAAGGGCCCTAAATAATGACATCAGATGTGATGAGTGCATTAGTATTAACTTTTAAAAATGGAACATAATTATGAAAACAATGTCCTACTTCAATTCTCCTATTGCTACATACTTGGAGAATGGCACTCAATATAGTGCCCAGATGCGCCCCAGCGCAAAATTTGACCTAAAGTTTATTCACAACTTGATAACATCTAATAAGGCATTAGTGGATAGAACAGAACGGGTGCGCGGCGCAGAGGATATGAAAAAGGCTAAGAGTCGCTTGTTGCCATTCGTAAC
>JALFPC010000132.1 GCA_022782305.1 Prevotella sp.
ACAGCCAAGTCTACAGCCTTGTCGTAGGCTGCAGGTGTAAGGTTCTTCTGTAAGTCAGAACCAATATCCTCCATCTTGTAGATATACTTGAGGTTGAAGGGCTCCAAGAAATTCTTTTTGGCAAATGTATCCAATGGGAAGGTATAAAGGCTACGATCCAAAGGATAATCATTGGTATCGAAGATGCTGGCACCAAGGTCGTCGTCGGCGCAGGAAGTCATGCCCATGCCCAACACTACGGTGCTTGCAAACAAGAATATATTTTTTAGTTTCATATCGTTATTCTCCTATATAAATATTATTTTACCATCAGTTCATCCTTATCGAAAGTGGCTCGAGTGACAGGAGCACCAGCAGATACAGTAGAGTGTGAACTCTCAAGGCCTGCGGAAAGAGCCTCCCATGGCACCTCTATAGCAAACTTCTCATCGTTTGGCTTAAGTTCATAAATATCTCTGCCTACGCCAACCTGATGTTTGACACCCATACCCCAACGCTTAAGGTCGAAGAATCTAAGGCCCTCCATCCAGTTCTCGCTGCGGCGCATGTCATTAATAATGTTCATATAAATGACAGCCTCCTGGGGTACTACAAATGATGCAGACACTCCCTGTGTGAAATCCCAGTTGGCAAAGCAGTTAGGTTTAAGTTCCTTGTTCTCAGGGTTATAATACGGCAGGTAAACATCCCAACTCGGTTCTTTCATACCGCCACCAGAGAAAAAACTGTTGCGGTCAGCTTCTGAGAATGTCTGTCTATTAGAATCGTATGCAATGATATCTGCAAGAGCGTCGTCATATCTACCAAGCATAACCTTTGCCTCAGCACGCTCAAGAATAAGGTTGGTAGAGGTAAAGGCTCGCACTACGGTATGAGCATAACCAATACCAGAAACCTTATTGGTATACTGGAACTGCTCACTAGCTTTACCAGGAGCATAACCATACTCAGAATCTCTAGCAAACATACCACCTACAATAATTGTTGGGTTAGCCTTCCAGCGTGGCCAAGTGGGACCTACATGATAGAAGATCTCACGAGCAGCAAGACTATTGGTTGAATACCTGTTGCCCAAAGCTCTACGCATGAGGATAGAATAGGTGGTAACAAGCATGAGGTTGTTGTTCAAACTTGGATTCTGCCATGCATTAGCAAAGTCTGAACTATAGCTACAATCGGTGAATATAGAATAGTCCATGAGCATGTTGGCTGCATCTGCAGGATCAGTGCCAAGCACTGCATTGGCATGCTCAATAACTTTTTCATACTCGCGCTTGTAGAGATAGAAACGAGCAGCAAAAGCATGGGCGGCATTCACATTGAAATGGTATTTCGGCATCTGATAGTTATCGTCGGTTATGAGCGACAGACCCTCAAGCAGGTCTTTCTCTATTTTCTCGTATGTATCAAACACAGTGCCACGAGAATAGTTGACATGCACATTCCTCTCCACTTCGGTCACGTAAGGCACACCCTTATCCAACTTACTGGCTTCTGCATCCTTATAAATAGGAGAGAAGATATTGACAAGCAGGAAATGGTCGTAAGCACGGATGAGGAGAGCTTCACCCTTGGCAGCACGCAACTTGGCAGAGAGTTTGGCATTGTCAGTGCCACCAATCTTATCTATCGCCTCGAGAGCATGGTTGACAGAAGCAACCGTAGCATAAGTGTTCGACCAGAATGAGTTGGGACTATCTGAAGTGTTGTAAGTAGAAGTAATGGTGGGTTCAAACTTAAACAACTCATCATCCTCCCTTCCGTATGGCGAGAGGTTATAGTGAGTCTCCTTCTGGTTCTTATCAGAATCGTATGGTACGTGTGGAGTGTTGTTATCAATCATGTTATCACTCGACAACTCGCAAAGCCACTGATAGTTGGCATCCGGATAACTTGTCTTCAGCAGGTCGACGACCTTGATCTCAGAGTCAATCTCAGTACGGTCATCGGGCGTCTTATCAAGGAAGTCGCTGCATGATGCAAATGATACCGCTGCAAGTCCAAGTGCAAATATATTAATCTTATTTGATTTCATCTTATACCTATTTATATTATTAAGCAAATACTGCATTTATTATATTCCGAGACGCACAGTGAATGTGAACTGCTTGGAGAGAGGCGAAGCCACACCACCAGAGTTTACGAACTCAGGATCCTGTCCATTGAGTTTGTCGTCGGCATAGAGAAGCAAGAGGTTGGTAGCATCAAGTTTGAGAGAAGCTGTGTTGAGACCAATCTTTGCAAGGAATGTCTTTGGAATATCGTATGTCAGCGACACGTTCTTCAAACGGATGAAACCACCATCAGCCACACGTGCCGACGAATAATTGTAGGCATTGTAAGCAAACGACAACTGGTTATCGTTATAGTACTGTCGTACTGAAGCGATTGTAGGAATATCTGTATATTTCTCATCACCTGGCATCACCCAACGGTTTTTGAACTCCTTAGGCATAGCCGACATATCTGAATAACCTGCAGCGAATACAGGGTCGAGACGCAACTTGTTGCCAAACGAGTATGTAACGAAGACATTCAAACGCCAGTTCTTATAGCGGAACATGTTGTTGAGACCACCAGTAGTAGTTGGCTCAGTAGGACCTTCGTACTTGAGGAAGCTGGTGTTTTGGAACTCCTGGAAGTTGATATCTGTAGTGGTCACCTCACCCTTTTCGTTTATGATCATTGGCAGACCCTCGTCGTTGAGTCCAACGAAAGGTATTGAGAACAAGGCTCTGTGAGGATACCCCTCGAGAGCGAAACCGCTGCTTGACACAAGGTCGATAACACGGCTTGTAGATATCAGATCGGTGATGTTAGTCTTACAATAAGCGTAGGTCAAGTCGGTGGTCCACTGGAAATTCTTATTTTGGATATTGGTAGTGGTTAACGTTGCCTCTATACCATGTGAGCTCATGGAAGCCACATTGGCGAACTTCTGCATGCCACCACCAGCACCCTGGGTATAGGTCCAACCCATCAGGTCAAAGTTGTCGCGCCAGTAGAAGTCGGTCACGAGGTTGATGCGGTTCTTAAGGAATCCGAGGTCGACACCGAGGTTGAACTCATGCTTCTTCTCGTATGTGAGGTCGCTATTGCCGAGCTGCTCGAGTTCGATACCTGTCTCCTGCTGGTCACCCTGTGGACGCCATACATTTGTAGGATAGAAGATAGGCAGGGCATTAGAAGCTGTGGTCTGCTCACCCACGAGAGAGTAGCTCAAGCGGAGGGTAGCATGCGACCATGCCTCGTTGGTGTTCTGCATAAATTTCTGGAAGAAAGGCTCCTCGTGAGCATTCCATGAAACAGATGTGTTCCAAGTTGGCAACCAACGTGATTTTTTGCTTTTGCCCAACTGGTTGCTACCATCATAACGGGCAGTGAAGTTAGCAGAGTAACGTCCCTTGTATGAGTAGTTAACATTGCCGAAGAAGGCAAGACGGCGGTTCCAACTCTTGGCGAACTTATTGAGCGAAGTACCTTCCTCCTTAGCCTGCTTATAGAAGGCAGGGGTAATGGTTTGCAGACGGCTGTTGTCATAGTCAACACCAAAGACATTGGTCTTCACTTCATCACGGTCTGCCTTATTGGCCTCCATACCACCGAGCACATTGAAGATATGGGTGTCATTCCAAACCTTATTGTAGTTGATGGTTCCACGGAAGTCGAGTTGAGTCACGGTGTTCTTTTTCAATATATAGATACCTCCAGTAGGCATAACAGAAACAGGCAGCGAGTTGGGCTGATCTGGGTCTGTATAGAGGTAACGATTGCTGTACATGACATTAGGATTGTCAACACCTGCGCGGTATGCCTCTGCCTGGTTGGAGTTGTTCATGATGTTATGCTCTTGTGTAGAAGCATTTGTACGGTAAGAGCCCAAGAGGTTTATTTCCAATCCGAGTATTGGCTTGTAACTAATCTCTCCTGAGAACTTCACATCCTCTATGTTAATATCTATATAATTGTTCTCCAACTCATTGAAGATATTAAACTTTGCATAGTTGCGAGTGTAAGTCTGATTTGGATCAAGACAGCGTGATGTGTTGAGCGCATAACTGAATGGGTTGATATCGAAATCACGACTCACCTTACCACTCACAGGGTCAGTATTCTGATTGAGTGTACCAGGTGCTTCCTGCTTACGATGACTTGCATTGGCACGCAGGGTTACAGACAACTTCTTTGAGAGATTGTATGATGCATTGATATTCAATGTGTAACGCTCAACAGAACTTCTCTGAGTCCATCCTGGATCATACATTGCAGAAAGAGATGCATAGAGGTTGGCCTTGTCAGTACCTGAACTTACGCTTACAGAGTGGTTCTGCACGATATTATCATTATATAGCAAGTCAAACCAGTCGGTATTGCGGAACTCAGCCTCCTGGAGGTATTTGTTCATGGCAGCCTCGGTGAAAGGCAGACCGAACTGACCATTGGTCTTGTCATACTGATCCATGAGGCCATACATCTTACCATAGATACCGGAAGAAGAACTGTTGGCCAAAGAAGAGAATTCAAGCCATCCCTTAGCTTCCATTTCTTTGTATATACCCATCTGCTCCTGAGAGTTACAGATGTTATACTGGTTGTAATTGGGCTTGAGACGATAGGTAAACTCACCTGTATAGTTGATAGAACTATGACCAGCACGTCCTTTCTTGGTGGTTATGACAATTACACCTGACATGGCGCGAGCACCATAGATAGATGTAGCGGAACCATCCTTGAGCACCTGAAAGCTCTCGATATCATCTGGGTTAAGACCGGCGATGGCATTGGCGATAAGGGTGGTGGCATCTCCCGACGAGAGGTCATCAGCACCCACATTAACAACATTCTCCATGATGACTCCATCAACCACCCACAATGGGCTTGACGAGCCATAAATAGATGTGGCACCACGAACACGGATTTTGGGTGCTGTTCCAAAGGTGCTGGACACGTTCTGTACAGACACACCGGCAGCACGACCCTCAAGCGAGCGGGAAATATCCGAAACACCATCGAGTTTGGCTGTGGATGCATCCACCTTGGTAGTGGCACCAGTAAACAATCGCTTGTCCATCTTCTGGATACCCGTAACAACTACTTCATCTACGATGTTGGCGCTTGGAGAAAGCACCACTTTCATGCCTGATTTGGCAGCAACTACTTTAGAATCCATTCCAATGTAGCTTATCACAAGCTTTTTACCTGCAGGGGCCGAAATAGAGAAATGTCCATCCATATCAGTGGTTGTGCCTGTCTTGGTTCCTTGAACCATAACAGTGGCGCCAATGATTGGAAGACCATCCTCCTGAGATACAACGGTACCTGTAATTTTCGATTGGGCAAATGCCATTCCTATCGACAGGAAAAGGCACGCCAAAAGCAGGGTTAATCTTCTCTCCATAAATACTCTCTTTGTTTTTGTTTAAATATTAATATTCATTTTACGCTGCAAAATTAATGAAAAATATGTCACGAACAAAGTTTTATACTCATTTTTTGTGTTAAAAGCACATTTATTGCACATTTCTTATCATAAATCATATATTTAATTCCAAAATGCATGAAAATAAATGCATGTAATTTACATTTTGAAAGATGCAAACTACATGCAAGGTTAGTATCCGAAGTAGAATATTTTCGGAATTATCACTTTACCAATATTACGAGATATTTGCTGGTGCTCCAGAATAGTTGAGGATTGGTGATGCGCAACACATACTGCTTGTTTGCATCCTTCTGTAGGGTATAACTCGACGAAGGATGGGATGTGAGCATCTTGGCAGAGCGGGAATAGAGTTTTACCTCCTTATCTACACGGATATCTATCTTTGTGAAATAATCCTTGTTGAAGTTGTCTTGCAGCACTCTACCATCCACAAGAATATTCTGGGCTTTAAGTTCACTCTTGGTACCATACACAAACCATGCAGTATTGAGGGCAGTATCCTGATTGTTGATGGTTTGTGTTTTCTTTTTGCCTTCTTCGGTCAGCGTGCTGACATTGCTGTTGAGATTGGCGATATCCTCATTAAGTTCGGTGATATGTATATCCTTGCTGTCGAGTTCAGCACGGAGATACTGCAACTGCACATCTTTATCCTCGAGTTGCGCCACAAGGTTGTCGATGGTTTTCTTCAGTGCATCACTATTGATGGAACTCTCTCTCAACTGTTGTCTGAGTTTTGCTATGAGGGCCTTATTCTGTCGCATGGTCTGCTGGATAAACTCAACATTCTCTCGTATGAGTTGTTTATTGTTGGCACCCTCGCCTGATTTGGCCACACTCACCCTACCTTGGGCCTCATTAATCTCACGGAATCCCTCTTCCACTTCGTTTATTACCGACAGAAAATCATTTATCTCATTATTTTTCTGTTCGATTATTTTATTGAGAGAGTCTCGCATGTTTACCATGGAATTGTCTGTTTTTACCTGTTCCTGCTTGCAACCAACCAAGGCCAAAGCACACAATCCCAATAACATAAGTTTCTTCATAATCATATTGTTAAGTTGTTTATACTTCATTACTTCTTGCATCCTTCAAGTACTGCTATTTCTTGCATCCTTCAAGGATGATAACAATCTCTCCGCGCGGTTCAGTGGCTGTGAAATGAGTTATCACCTCATCAAGAGTACCTCTGACGCTCTCTTCGTGTACTTTTGAGATCTCGCGGCATACGCTTACCTGCCGGTCGCCACCGTAATATTCGGCAAACTGCTGTAGTGTTTTGAGCAATCTGTATGGCGACTCATAGAATATCATGGTGCGCTGCTCATCCCTAAGCGACTCCAACTTGGTCTGCCTTCCTTTCTTTGGCGGCAGGAATCCCTCAAAGGCAAACCTATCGCAGGGTATACCACTTGATACCAAAGCGGGCACGAAGGCAGTGGCACCTGGAAGACACTGCACATCTACTCCTGCCCTAACGGCTTCCCTCACGAGGTAGAAACCAGGATCGCTGATGCCTGGAGTGCCAGCGTCAGAGATGAGAGCTATAGTCTCCCCTGCCCTCAACCTGTCAACAACGGTCTTTGAAGTGCCGTGCTCGTTGAACTTATGATGCGACATCAACCTGTTTTGAATGTCGTAATGCTTGAGTAGGATGCCCGATGTGCGGGTATCCTCAGCCAATATCAGATCGGCCTCTTTCAATACCCTGATAGCCCGGAAAGTCATGTCCTCCATATTACCAACAGGGGTTGGAACGATATATAATATGCCCATAACGACCGCAAATGTAGTTATTTAATCGGTATCTGCAAAAAAATAGGGCAATTCTTTGCATTTTTTAAAGCGTATTTGTAATTTTGTGGCGAAATGACAGACAACTTAACAGGGGAATCACACCGTCCCGGCAGAATAGAAGTGGTGTGCGGTTCAATGTTTTCAGGCAAGACAGAGGAACTGATAAGGCGCATGCGCAGAGCTGAATTTGCGCGTCAGCGTGTGGAGATATTCAAGCCAGCTATCGACACCAGGTATTCGGAAGAGGATGTGGTAAGCCATGACATGCACACCATACCCTCCACCCCCATAGACTCATCGGCACAGATCCTTCTGCTATCAGCGGAGATAGACGTGGTGGGCATAGACGAGGCACAGTTTTTTGACAATGGTCTGGTGGAGGTATGCAACCAGTTGGCCAATAATGGAGTTCGAGTCATCGTGGCTGGTCTCGATATGGATTACAAAGGTGTGCCCTTTGGTCCTATACCAGCTCTTTGCGCCATCGCCGATGAGGTTACCAAGGTGCATGCCATCTGCGTGAAATGCGGCAATTTGGCATACCTGAGCCACCGCACCGTAGACAACGACCGCAGGGTGCTACTCGGCGAGACTGCCGAATACGAACCATTATGCCGGGAGTGCTATCGTAAAGCGATGGAGAAAGACCCAAAATAGGATTTTTGATATAGCAATCAATAGAATATTCTGATAGACTAACAAAAATATTCTGATATGATAAACAAGACTATCACTTTCGACAGATTTATCCGTTGGCTACTCGTGGGACTGCTCATCTTTGCCATCCTTTATGCCATCAACTATCTCAGCAGCGTGCTCTTGCCATTCTTCATAGCATGTTTCCTTGCATATCTGCTCTATCCTGTCGTCATCTTCTTTCAGTATCGTCTGCATGTGCCGGGCCGCCTGCTCAGCATTCTTGCCACCTTATTATTTATTGGTGCTGTGGTGGGTGGCATATTGTGGCTTATCATCCCTCCCATGATAGGGCAGTTTGAGAAACTGGGTGAACTGGTAACCAAATATCTACATGAAACCACACATATCAACAATTTCCCTGTGGCCATACGCGAATGGGTGAGCAGTAATGACAAGGAGATAACGGACTTCTTCCGCAACCGCGAAGTATCTGCTGCCATCAAAGCCGCCATGCCCAAACTCTTTGCCGTTATCAACGAAACTGCCAATATCATCATGAGCGTGGTGGCATCGTTTATCACACTCATCTATCTATTCTTTATACTGCTCGACTATGAGTATCTGGCTCAGGGTTTCATAAAGATCTTCCCCAAGAAGAGTCGCCCATTTTGGCATTCTCTCATCAGCGACGTAGAACATGAACTCAATGCATACGTTCGTGGTCAAAGTATGGTTGCGCTCTGCATCGGTATTCTTTTTTGTATCGGTTTCACCATCATCGGCTTTCCCATGGCCATCGGTTTAGGTATCCTCATAGGATTGATGAGTCTCATCCCATACGTGCATGGTTTGGCTTTCATCCCGATGGTATTCTTATCATTGCTCAAATCGGCAGATACAGGAGAGAATTTCTGGATAATTTTTGGTTCAGCTGTTCTGGTGTTTATAATTGTGCAGCTCATCACCGACCTTGTACTCACGCCTAAGATCATGGGCAAAGCCATGGGACTCAATCCTGCCGTACTACTTCTGTCTTTGTCTGTTTGGGGTTCACTACTCGGATTCATCGGACTTATCATCGCATTGCCCCTCACCACTATTCTCATCGCTTATTATCAGAGGTATATAACAAAAGAGGATAAAGAAGAATAAGTTATTGTTTTACCATCAAATAAAATGAGGTACGGCGAATCG
>JALFPC010000060.1 GCA_022782305.1 Prevotella sp.
TGATTATTGATTATTCAACAACGAATATCACAAATTGCACGAATTATTGCTTTCACGAATTATCCGTTCCAGTTGCCTTTTTTTTACTCGTTTCATTCGTTCATTTCGTTCCACTCGTTCCATTCGATTATTGATTACTGATTGCTGATTATTGATTGCTGATTATTGATTATTCGCAAACTCATCAAACTAAAGTTAGTTTTTGATTAGCACCTCAAGCACTACGGGGCGGTGGGTTTGCATGGTGAGCAGTTGCACTATGCCCATGCGCAGTTGGTCTATATTGGTGGCTTGTATATATCCTATATCGTTTTGTGTGCAGATGCCACGTGCGTCGGCGGTGTGTGAGCCCGCTACCATGATATCGGTTTCGTCGTTGTGCGGCATGCCCTTGACATTGGCAAAGATACCGCCACCATGGTCGTTGACCAGCATGACACGCAGGTTGCCACCGAGATTGCGATTCCACAACGCATTCTGGTCGTAGAAGAAACTGAGGTCGCCAATCACGCAGAGCACCAAATCATCGGGCGAGGCTATGGAGAAGCCCGCTGACGTGGAGAGGGTGCCCTCGATGCCGTTTACTCCACGGTTGCAATAGACGTAATGATTGGCATAGAGGGTGGCATATCTCACCGCCATGCTGTTGGCATAATGCACATATATATCCAAATACAAATCATCCAACTGCTCTTCGAGATATTTCACTGCCCAGCGATAGGAATATTCGGGTTGCAGGTCGGCAATGGTCTGTGTGGCATGCTGCAATCTCTCATTCCAAAGGGAGATGAAAGACTGGTCGGGGGTTATGGCTATATCGGCAAACAAAGAAACCAGGTCGTCATCCCTGCCATATTCCTCTATCATCACCAGGTGCTGTGTGGGGTCGGCAACATGGGTGGCATCTTGGGTGAAGAGGATGGTGGGCGCCTGCGACTGCCTGAGAAACTGACGACCGCGCTTGCTCACCAGTGTGTCGCCTATATATATAATAAGGTTGGGGTGGTATGATGAGATGTCGATGCCTTCTGCTTCCATCATCTGCAGGGCCATGTCGAAGGGCACACCACCAAGACTGCCCGAAAGTGGTTCGTGCCACACCACCATGGCACCACTCATATTGTTTGCCAAACTCTCCACCTGGTGCTGACGTGGCGCCCCTGTCTGCCCAATCACCATGAGTATGCGGTCAGACTGACTTATGAGGGTCTTGGTTTTGTCAGACATGTGGCAGAAGCGGCTGAGGTGGCTGTCGATATGAGCCACGGCAGGCAGAGTGTCGATGTTATAATTGAAGAGGGGTTCGCTTATGGGCACGTTGATATGCACAGGTGCATCTGTGCGCCCACGGCATGCGAGGAGCGCCTCGTTTATCAATCGCTGGCAGTGCCATCGTTGGCCGTCGTTGTGTGGTTCGGGTATGGTAACGCTATTTGCCACGAGGTCGGCAAGTGCGGCGGGTTGGCGCAGGGTTTGCCCATCGAGTTGGTCTATCCATTCTGCTGGTCTGTCTGCCGAGATGACCACGAGGGGCAGGTGCTGATATGCTGCCTCTGCCACTGCTGGCGCCACATTGAGCAGGGCCGACCCCGAAGTGACGCATATCACCACGGGCTTGCGCAGGCTCTGGGCTATGCCAAGGGCATAGAAGGCTGCCGAGCGCTCGTCGGTGATAGCGCAGCAGCGTATCCTGCCGCAGGCGTTGAGGTTGTGCACTATGGGCGCATTGCGACTGCCCGGACATACCACCGCCCATTCCACTCCGTGGCTCATAAGCAGAGCCGTCAGGATATTGATATTCTCTTTGTCGCTATACATTGTAGTGTTGATAGTTTTGTTACTCACATTGGTCATCAGAGTGCCTAATGCTTGTGGCCATGAGGCATCTTCGCATGGTGAGCATCTTGGCTTCCGTTTCGCCCCATTCCTCCTCTTCCACGCTTTCGTTGAGCAGTCCGCCGCCAGCATAGAGGCGGCATTGGTCTCCCGTGATGTGCATGCAGCGCAACGACACATAAAGGTTGGTATGGCCGCATAGGTCTACAGGGCCCATAAATCCACTGTAGTATAGTCGGGGGTGGCACTCATTGTCTTGTATGAAAGCCATGGTCTGCTGCTTTGGCATGCCGCACACGGCTGGTGTGGGATGCAGATGGCCCACCACATCGCCAATGGTATGGCCATCATTGAGCGCAAAGGTGAAATCGGTACGCAGATGCACTATATCGCCAGCACTCACAGTGTGCGGTCCGCTGATGCTTATATCATGGGCGAAAGCGCTGATGCAATCGGAGATATAATCAGCCACATAGCCTTGCTCTTCTATATTCTTGGTGTTCCAATGGTGGCCCTTTGTCATGGTGCCTGCCAGTGCCATGGTATGATAATGATGGTTATGGCACTCAATGAGTATCTCGGGAGTGGCTGTAATCCATGTGCCGCACTGAGGGGCGCAGACCAATGCCACAAAGAGATTGGGATATAGTCGGCAGGCCGTGAGAAAGAGAGTCTCTGGGGCTGCATTGACACTTTCTTCTGCCGTGCGCGCCAGCACAATCTTTCTGAAAGTGCCATCGGCGAGTTTGTCATGAAAGGTCTTGAAATTGCTGGCATAGCGCATGCGGTCGGCATGGTTGGGGGATGATAGAGTGCCCGCAGCATTGCTTATGGCAGGCTCTTCTCCTTCTCCCACAGCATGGGTTTCAATGCTTTCGGGTTTTATGATGAGCAATGGTGTATGCGGAGCAATGGCAAAGGGTGCCACCACAAAGCCGCTCTGGCAGCCTATTTGACTGTATGATTGTATCTCCATGGGAGAGCCTTCCACCCTAACAAAGGTTTTGGCTTTAGGCAAACGATAACAGGCGTATGCTTTCATTCCTTGCTACCTCCATCCTTGATTTTGTCTACCACCGCAGGGTCAAGGATACAGTTGGTGATGCGCGCCGTGGAAATCAGCTGTCCCTTTGAATTGGTGATGTCTATATTCCACACATGATGGGTGGTGCCTCCATGCACCAAGGTGGCAGTGGCAGTTACGGTGTCGCCCATCCTAACAGCCTTTATATGGTTGGCACTCACGTTGATACCCAATGATACCTTGCCTGGGCATAGAGCCAGCGATGCCACACCTGAGAGGTTTTCTGCCAATGCCAGCGAAGCGCCACCGCTAAGAAAACCAAAAGGCTGACAGTGTCTGCTGTCAACCTCCATTATGGCTTTACATGTATTTTCATCTTCTGTCGAGAGATAGACTATGCCCAAAGCATCTGTCATGCCATCCCTGCCCGACAGGAGTTGCAACACTTTATCTATGTTCATTTTTATATTTTCTGCGAATACTCTCTTTTATTATCTAAACAGCGAATACTCCTTAACCTGCCATGCCAATGCGCTGGCACCGAGAATCATGCTCTCTTCCGGTTCCAGTCCCGAAAGCATCAGTTCTACCTTGCCGCGCAGATTGCGGAAGAGATGATTTTCAAACGATTCCTGGGTTGGATCGAGCAACCACTTGCCGGCTCTTGATATGCCACCCAAGAGAATGATGGCCTCGGGGTCTGTGACAGCTGCCAATGTGGCGAGCCCCCTGCCAAGCACCTTGCCTGTGCGCCTAAACACCTCTATGGCCAACTCGTCGCCACGCTCGCAGCATTTGGTTATAAGTTTCGGTGTGAGGTTTTCGATTTCACGCATCATCGATGGTTTGTCGGTCTCATCCATAATCTCGATGGCAGTGCGCAATATGCCCTTTTCGGCCACGTATGCCTCAAGGCAACCCTTAAGTCCGCACTCGCACTGACGACCGTCCTCCACTATGCATGTGTGACCCATCTCGCCCGCAAATCCATTGTTGCCAAGCAGCACTTTGCCACGGTTAAATGAAGATACACCCATGCCATGACCCAACGACACAATGGCAAAATTGTCCATTCCATGGGCATTGCCAAAAATACTCTCGCTGAGGCAGCGCACATGGCAGTCGTTGCCCACAGCCACAGCCAAACCTACCTGGTCTCTAATCATTGCACTCAAGGGGATGACACCCTTCCAAGGCATGTTGGGAGAATTCTCTATGCAGCCAGAAAGAAAATTGCCGCTGGGAGAACTCACACCTATAGAGCGTATGTTCTCAAGTCCGCAGTTCTTTTCTGCCATCTCTACAAGGCGCTCGCAAAGCACCCTGACAAAACCATTGATGTCTGGATATTCATAAGTCTTAATCGCATCTCTATCGATAATTCTGCCTCGTACGTCCACTATAGCATATACAGTCTGATTTAGACTGATATCTATACCAAAAACCATAGATTTCATTGTCGTTTCTTTTATTATACTCCCGTATTGGTGTAGGTTAGCTATTTTAATTCTGCAAATATAGCATTTTATTTTGAAACACCAAAACTTTTTTTGCATTTTTTGTTTTGCAATATGTATATGGACAAAATAATAAGTAAAAATGAATGTTGAATGGAATATTTTTTGTAAATTTGCACCCATATATTATATATTTGCTTATTATGAACATTTTAGAACTAAGTGAACAAGAAATAGGCAGACGCGAGAGTCTGCAGGAGTTACGCAACATGGGCATCGACCCATATCCAGCAGCCGAATATCCGACCAATGCTTTTTCTACGGATATCAGGGATAATTTCAATGAGAATGAGCAGCGCGAGGTATGCATAGCCGGACGCCTCATGGGCAGACGTGTGATGGGCAAGGCAAGTTTTGCCGAACTCCAAGACTCAAAGGGTCGCATTCAGGTGTATATTACCCGCGACGATATATGCCCCAGCGAGGATAAGGACTTATATAATAAGGTGTTTAAGAAACTCATGGACATCGGCGATTTCATCGGCGTAAAGGGTTTCGTGTTTCGCACACAGACAGGTGAGATTTCTGTGCATGCCAAGGAGATATGCATGCTCTCTAAAAGCCTCAAGCCACTGCCTATCGTGAAATATAAGGACGGTGTGGCATACGACAAGTTTGAAGATCCCGAACTGCGCTATCGCCAGAGATATGTGGACCTGGTGGTTAACGACGGAGTAAAAGACACATTCCTGCAGAGAGCCACAGTGATACGAACAATCAGACGAGTGCTCGATGAGGCAGGATATACCGAGGTGGAAACTCCTACGCTGCAAGCCATAGCAGGGGGAGCCAGTGCACGACCATTCATAACCCATTTCAATGCTCTAAATGTGGACATGTATATGCGCATTGCCACCGAACTATATCTCAAACGACTCATCGTGGGTGGCTTCGAGGGTGTCTACGAAATAGGTAAGAACTTCAGAAATGAGGGCATGGACCGCAACCACAACCCCGAGTTTACATGCATGGAACTATATGTGCAGTATAAGGACTACAACTGGATGATGTCATTTACAGAAAAACTGCTCGAAACAGTCTGCATAGCCGTAAACGGAAAACCAGAACGTGAGGTGGACGGACAGATTATCAGTTTCAAGGCTCCATACCGCCGACTGCCTATCCTGGATGCCATCAAGGAAAAGACAGGATTTGACTGCAACGGCAAGAGCGAAGAGGAGATTCGCACATTCTGCAAGGAGAAAGGCATGGAAGTGGACGAGACTATGGGCAAGGGCAAACTTATCGACGAACTCTTTGGCGAGTTCTGCGAGGGCACCTTCATACAGCCTACCTTCATCACCGACTATCCCGTGGAGATGAGCCCACTGACCAAGATGCATAGGTCGAAACCCGGACTGACCGAGCGCTTCGAACTTATGGTGAACGGCAAAGAATTGGCCAACGCCTACTCTGAACTCAACGACCCCATAGACCAAGAAGAGAGATTCAAGGAGCAGATGAAACTGGCCGACAAAGGAGACGACGAGGCCATGATCATCGACCAAGACTTCCTCAGGGCTCTGCAATATGGTATGCCACCCACCAGCGGCATAGGCATAGGCATAGACAGACTGGTGATGCTCATGACTGGCAAGACATTCATACAGGAGGTACTCTTCTTCCCACAGATGAGACCAGAAAAGAAAGCACCACGTAGCACCAATGCCGAATGGGCAGAGATTGGAGTGGAAGACAAATGGGTGGCTGTATTGAACAAGTGCGGCTATTATCTCGTGAGCGACATCAAGGAGATAAACCCACAGAAACTCCAAATGGACGTGTGCGGAGTGAACAAGAAATATAAGTTGGGCTACGATAATCCCAAGGTTGAGGAATTTGCAAATTGGATAGAGGCAAGCAAGGCACGACAATAATCGTGGCCTTGCGCCTACAGCAATAATTTTCGACATGTTTGATTGTGGAAAAATAGCAATAATCGGAGGCGGAAGCTGGGCCACAGCCATTGCCAAGATAGTGGTGGGACACACCCACCATATCGGATGGTATATGCGCCGCGATGACCGCATAGAGGATTTCAAACGGCTCGGACATAACCCCGCATACCTCGTGGGCGTGAGATTCGACACTAACGAGATATCATTCTCAAGCGATATCAACAACATTGTTGATAAATATGACACGCTCGTGTTTGTAACCCCATCGCCATACCTCAAAAACCACCTTAAGAAACTCAAGACGCGCATCAAGGATAAGTATGTAATCACGGCCATCAAAGGTATAGTGCCTGATGAAAACCTCGTATGCTCGGAATATTTCCATCAGGTTTATGATGTGCCATACAGCAACTTGGCTTGCCTGGGCGGACCATCGCATGCCGAAGAGGTGGCGCTGGAGCGACTCTCCTACCTCACCGTGGCTTGCTCTGACCAGGAGAAAGCACAGGCATTCGCTGATGTGCTAACCAGTGATTTCATCAAAACGAAAACAAGCAACGACGTGATTGGCATCGAATATTCTTCGGTGCTCAAAAACGTGTATGCCATTGCGGCAGGAATATGTAGCGGACTGAAATTTGGCGACAACTTCCAGTCGGTGCTCATGTCTAATGCCGTGCAGGAGATGTCGCGTTTCCTGCAGGCCGTATATCCCGTGGAACGCAACGTGTGCGACTCGGCATACCTCGGCGACCTGTTGGTGACGGGCTACAGCAATTTCTCACGCAACCGCACCTTCGGCACCATGATTGGCAAGGGCTATAGCGTAAAGAGTGCACAGATAGAAATGGAGATGATTGCCGAGGGTTTCTTCGGCACTAAATGCATGAAGGAGATAAACAGCCACATGCATGTAAACATGCCTATACTCGATGCAGTATATAATATATTGTATGAGCGTATCAGTCCGCAGATAGAAATCAAACTGCTCACCGACTCCTTCCGCTAACCATCAAGAAAAATAAGGTGCACATGCTGGATGTGCATAAAAAAAAGGAAACCATCAAAATCCAATAAAACAATACGACAATGAAAAGTATCAGTTTAGACATCACTAAAGCAGTATCCTTTCTTAAAGCAGGTACTGTAGAGGCTTATGAACCACAAGTAAAAGCTGCACAAGAGGCACTCGAAAACGGCACTTGTCCGGGCAACGACTTTCTCGGATGGCTCCATCTGCCATCTTCCATCACACCAGAGTTTCTGGCTGAGGTGCAGGCATGTGCCGACGTGCTGAGAAGCAACTGCGAGGTTGTGGTAGTGGCAGGCATCGGAGGCAGCTATCTCGGTGCACGCGCCGTGATAGAGGCTTTGAGCAACTCTTTCGCATGGCTCGTGGCCGACAAGAATAATCCTACCATCCTCTTTGCTGGCAATAATATCGGCGAGGATTACCTGAGCGAACTCACCGAATATCTCAAGGATAAGAAGTTTGGAGTTATCAACATTTCCAAGTCTGGCACTACTACCGAGACTGCCCTCACCTTCCGTCTGCTCAAAAAACAGTGCGAGGAACAGAGAGGCATAGAGGAGGCAAGAAAAGTGATCGTGGCCATCACCGATGCTACCAAGGGCGCTGCACGCGCTGCTGCTACCAAGGAAGGTTATACCACCTTCGTCATACCCGACAATGTGGGTGGCCGCTTCTCTGTGCTCACTCCCGTTGGCCTGCTGCCCATAGCATGCGCTGGCTTCGATATAACCAAACTCGTGGAGGGTGCTGCCGATATGGAGAAGGCTTGCGGCAAAGACGTGCCTTATGCTGACAATATCGCTGCACAGTATGCTGCCGTGCGCAATGGTCTCTATGCACAGGCTGGCAAGAAGATTGAGATTATGGTGAACTATCAGCCCAAACTGCATTTCATGAGCGAATGGTGGAAGCAACTATATGGCGAGAGCGAAGGAAAAGACGGCAAGGGCATCTTCCCTGCTTCTTGCGATTTCACTACCGACCTACACTCAATGGGTCAGTGGATTCAGGAGGGCGAGCGCACCATCTATGAGACAGTAATCAGCGTAGAGGAACCAGAGCGCACCCTGCTCTTCCCTCATGACGAGCAAAACCTGGACGGCCTCAACTTCCTCGCTGGCAAGCGTGTAGATGAGGTTAACAAGATGGCTGAACTGGGCACACGCCTGGCTCATGTGGATGGTGGTGTGCCAAACATCCGCATCAGCATGCCTAAACTCAATGCCTATTATATCGGTCAGCTCATCTATTTCTTCGAGATTGCCTGCGGCATCAGTGGCAACGTGCTGGCTGTGAACCCATTCAACCAGCCTGGTGTGGAGGCTTACAAGAAGAATATGTTTGCACTGCTCGACAAACCTGGATATGAGGCTGAGAGCAAAGCCATCAAGGAAAGAATAGCAAACGAATAAGATGGTATTAACCTAACAGCACATAGCATACGTATAAACTATAAATGAAAGAGGGTGTGTCAATATGATTGGCACACCCTCTTGGGTTATGATTATTAGATTGGTTTTCTGAATTTCTCCTGTAGTTTGTTGTGCGTTTGTTATTCTACTGGTTCGAGTTTGATGAAGAAGAGGTTGCAGGAGTCGGCCTTTGTCAGTTTGTGTGCTCCAGCCTCTACTGTTGTGGTGAGTGTCTTGGTGGTCAGGTCACCCTCTACACGTGTGCCATCAACCTTGATATTTGCTTTTGAATCGCCACTTCCGAAATAGAGAGTCATCTTCATCTTGGCTGTGGTAGTAAAGTCGATAGAGGTAGAACTCTCCATCTTGACACATGTGGTATAAGTAACGCCATCCACAGTGGCAGTGCCCTTGGAAGTGCTGTAGTTGCCTGTTACGGTGAATGCTGAGTTGGAAGGAGCTCCTCCCTCGAAATTGCAGGTTACGGTTCCCTCTATCACTTCGCCACCAGTGCTACCACCTTCGCCGCCAGTGTTGCCACCTTCTGAAGCGCTTTCATCGCCGAAGATCTTAACAAGTTTAGACTTGTAGTTTTGCAGCGCAGACTTAAGTGCAGAGTCAACGCCATAATCTTTGTCCTTGCCTGTGAAATCCCATGTAAAGTCGCCGTGGTTGAGTCGGCCGGCACCATAGAATCCTGTTACATGTGCAGGCACGTCGGCACCGTTGATGGGAGAGTATTCATACATAAGCGATGCGTTGGTATCGAAGTTATCATAGCCAGTGCCACCCTTCTTGCATTTAACCTCTGCAGGCACTGTCTCGCTGCGGTCGTCCACCTGATAGGCGTCAAACTCCACGTTGTTCTGCTGATAGGTCACATACTTAAAGTTGTTGCTCTTTTCTGCAAACACGTTGCCGTATGATTTGATGATACCACCATCCTCGCTTGAGAATGTGCCCTTATGCTCAGAGTTGTTGATGTCTGAACCCTGCATTGAGATGAGCATGGGTTTGTCGCAGTTGCGATAGTAGTTGTTTTCTACGAATGCGCTTGCTCCAGAGGTTACTCCCACACCGTATTTTGCCACTCCGTCGTAATAGTTGTTCCATATATGCACGCTCATGCAGCGGATGCGTGGATGGCGTGAGTCGCTATGGTCAAACCAGTTGTTGTGGTATGCTATATAGTTGGCATCGTCGCCTCCCATGCCGCAGAGAGAAGATTTGCCTGTGTCCCAATATCTGTTGTAACTTAGTGTTATATACTTGGTGCCAGCCTTGAGGTCGGTGGTACCATCGCCCTTGGCCTGGTCTGCATCGCCACCTGTGTTGCCATAGAAGAAGTCCATGTTGTGTATCCACACGTTTGAGTTGCTGGTGTCAAGAGAGAGAGCATCGTCCATGCAGAGCATGATAGCGAAATTGCGGAACTCTACGCTCTTTGAGTTTCTAACCAGAAATCCAAATCCGCTTGTGGTGGCATCGTCGCCCACGCCCTCAAAGGTGAGGTTGAGTTCAGAGTAGTTGTTGCGCCCCTTCACCTGCAGACCTTCTGCCGAACTGGATATTTTGTCGAGGTCTTCTTTTGATATCTTGCCGATAAAACGGAAGGCGATAGGAGTAGTGTCGGTGCCCTTCTGGTATGCGTCAATGATGGCCTGCAATCCTGTCACCTCTTTCTGTGTCTTGTCTACGAGCACTTGGGTGGTCACGGTCTTGGCAGTCTTGGCAGTGATATATAGCACTTTGGCATTGGCCTTCAGTGTACCATCGTCGTTGTATGCTCCTACGCCCGAATAGTTGAGATGTGCAAATCCTGCGCGATTGTAATTAACCACCTTGATATTATTGGCATAGTTGGCAGCAGCAGCCACCTCGGCATCACCAGCCACTGGCACCACCATTACCGAATAGTTGTCGGCAGCTTTGAGTCCGAGTGCGTCTGCCCTACCGTATGTGCCATAATCTCTCACGAGTTGCTGGTCTATCTTGGTATATTCGGCATACTGTCCGCCCTTTACATATATATTATAAGAGGTGGCACCTGCGAATGGTTCCCATTTGAGATAGAGAGACTCTTGCCATCCCTTGGCCTCAATGATCTTCACCTTGCCTTCTGGGTTTTCGATATCACCGCTGCCGCCCTGGTCAGCCTTCTTGGCAAAGCTTATCTCCTTGACGCTTGCATTATAGACATCGTTGGCGCTACCGTTCTTTGGTACTATTATTGTTTTGTCTCCATCGAAAGAGAGCGAGTTGATGCCATCCACATTATAGTAGTTGATATCGTCGGCATTTGTCTTCACAAACATCTGGCTTTTGTTTACATCGCGAGCCACGGCATTGCCAGTCACGTCGCCCTGACCTTCGCCGCCTTCTCCGCCTTGGCCGCCGCTCTCACCTCCAGCTGCTTTCACCTCCACGCTCCACACGTAGAGTCCGCCCTGGGTGGTGAGGGTCACATCGCCATCGGCAGTCACAGTACCCGTACAAGTTTGCTTGGTTTCGGCAGTGCTTGCCACAAATCCGCTCATGTCGCTGAGATTGGCAGCATCAAAGGTGCGTGCCGCTGTCTTGCTCGACGATGCGCATGATACTGTGATCTTGTCGCCAGCCTTGAGTGCCGGTATGGTCATCACCACAGCCACTCCGTTGAGTTCGAGTCGTCCGTCTTTATAGTTAAGCCTTATCTTTCCATTGTCCTGAGCCGAAGCGGCAGGAGCGGTAAAATGGAGTCCGGCAGTGAAGTTCAGTGTCTGTCCGTTGGCAGTGAGTTGGGCATTGTCTATGGCTCCCTGCATGTTATAACGTCCCTTGGCGGTATCGTCATACCAGTTGTCGTCGGCATCGCACAGAGCCTTGTCATCTGCCGACAGCGATGAGAAATTCCATGTCTGTGCATTGGCAACCAATGGCATGAGCACAGCGAGAATAAATAGATATAGGATTTTTTTCATAACCATTATTTCTTAATAAATTTGACCACCTGGCTACCAACCTTGAGCATATAAACGCCCGCAGCCTTGCCGTTCATGTTGATGCTCAGTCCATCGGCTTCCGCCACTACAGCCTGGCATTGTCTGCCGTTGGCATCATAGAGCACAGCCTTAGTGCCCGCAGGAATACCATTTACTGTGAGTTTGCCGTTCACTACCCCTTTGAAGTCGAACACTCCTGTCTGGTTGGCATTACTGATGCCTGTGGCACCATAGGCAAATAGGATTTTGACCTGCTCAATGGGCGCTGTTTCTGATGAGTTGTCACTATAGACAATCACCGCATCATCGCCGCTGAAGGTCATGGAAGCCACAGACTTGCCTGCCACCTCTACGCCATTGACGATGATTGTTTGCACCATTGTGGCATGTGAGAGTGAGCACATGCCGCACATGAGCAAAAAAGATAAAAATAGTTTCTTCATTACGTTGTATTATTTTTGGATATTAATATTGTGTCTCAGTAGTTTGACTCTCTTGGTCTTTGATTTTTAGTTCTTGTTTTCTGTGCAAATATACACATTATTATGTTATTGAGGTGTACATATTTCTCTTTTTTGCACGTAAACGTTTGAGTATTTGAAAAAAATGATTACCTTTGCAGAAATAATACAAAAGTTTAGAAAACATCGAGTTATTTGACATGTTCAGGGATAATATTCAAGACTATCTGAAAGCCAACTCTTTCGATTTATTTGCGCCCAAGGCCATACTCTTTGATATGGATGGAGTGCTATATGATTCCATGCCCAACCATGCCGAAAGTTGGCATGAGTCGATGAAACCTTTCGGCATTGCCATGACCAAGGCCGACGCCTATCGCTATGAGGGAATGCGCGGTGTGGAAACCATCAAAAAGATGATGTGGGAGCAGAAGGGTCGTAAAATCAGCGACGAGGAGGCCCAAGAGATGTATGATGCCAAGTCGAAGGTGTTTGGTTTGCGTCCTGTTGCTGGTGTGATGCCTGGTGTGCATAGTGTGCTTGAGCAAGCCAAGTCTGCGGGTCTGAAGATCGTGGTAGTGACGGGCAGCGGTCAACGCAGTCTGCTACATAAACTTACAGTTGATTTTGCCGGGTTTGTGAGCAGCGAACTCATCGTGTCGAGTTTTGATGTCAAGCATGGCAAGCCCGATCCCGAACCTTATCTTGTGGGATTGGCTAAGGCTGGTGTCGAGCCTTGGGAGGCAATAGTAGTGGAGAATGCTCCGTTGGGGGTGCGTGCTGCAGTGGCAGCTCACATCTTTACAGTGGCTGTCAATACGGGTCCGTTGGACAATAGTCTGCTGGCCAACGAGGGTGCCAACCTCATATTCAATGATATGCCCTCGTTTGCTGCTCAGTGCAATGGTCTGTTTAAGAAATACCCTGTATTGCAGTAATAGTATGTATTGGCTGTAGGCTGTTATATCTCCTCTTCTTCTTCAGATTGTCCGCTCACATCCATTTGTGTGTCGCGGTCGATGGTCATGTGTCCCATCCTGTCTATCATCACCACCAATGGTATATACTCGTCGGTCTGCGGATGGCTCACGCTGGCGGCATATCTCACCTTGCCATCTTCCACGCGGTCAAACACCAGTCCCTCCAGTATGCCCGTCTTGCGGTAGTCATCATCGAGTTGCTTATCGAAATCTTTTTTGGTAAACACTTTGCTAAACACCTTACTACCGTCGCTGCGGGTGATGGTAAGCGATATGGTATTGTCAATGAATTTCTGGCCGTCCTCATTGGTCACCATCTCAAGGCTGTCGCAAGCCGTACGAACGATCATAGAGGTATAGTCCTTGCCGCCCCAATCGAAAGTTTTGGCATTCTCATAGGGTTGCATCCTTTCGGGAGCCGATGGTGCTTTCTTCACCTCTTTGCGGGTGATGATATCTTCTGACTTGGGTTTCTCCTTACATGATGCCATGGCGGCCATCACTGATAGTGCCGCGAGGCTGTATGCTAATAGTTTGTTCATATTATGGTAAAATACTTGTTGTTCGGTCATTATGCTTGCGCATCTATGATGCCACTTGTCTGCTGAACCGCAAAGGTACATCAAAAAAAGGTAAATTCAAAACAAATCACAAAAAAAAGATGCTTCTTTCACAAGGAACATCTTTTTTCTACGAACCCGCTGGTTCAGTATTAACACTATAATTAACCTAAATCACTATGATTCATTTTTTAAAACAATATTTGTTTTCAATTGAAACATACTAAATATCTATTCTTCATTACTATAGACGCACAAAGAAAGAAAAAGTTTAATCGCAACAGCAAAAAAAATTGTTCTTGTTCTCTTTTTTTTATACAAATGGGGCGATAATTAATACTATAGCCACTCGAGATTGCATTTATTTACATAACATCGTATGTGATATATCCAAAATCCTATTTTCAAAAATCAATAACCAAACACTTGTGCATAACGCTTTTTTTTAGTAATTTTGCGCCATAATAGAATCAACACAATATCTGATATACAACATCAAGAAATGATATTATCTGGCATGATAAGAAGATATGGCATAATGATGCTCATGGCGCTCTGCCCCACCCTCATAATGGCGCAGGGTGCCTATGTCTTTCCCGTAGAGATACCACCACTGCTCACCACACAGTGGGGGCAAGACACACCATACAACAACCAATGTCCATGGGAATGGCGCGACAGCATAAAAAGGCATGCACTGGCTGGCTGCGGACCATTGGTGATGAGTCAGACCATGGCTTACTATCAGTATCCGCAAAAGGCTTCGCTCCTTGGCTCTACATATCATTGGTCATTGCTCTTCGATACCGTCAACGACTCGCTGCCTGATGAAAACAAGTATATGGTGGCCAAACTCATTAGGGATTGCGGACGGGCGGCTGGCACCGTGTATGGCAAAACTGCCAGCTCCACCAAGATAAATAGTGTGACCATGGCGCTCAAGACCTATTTCGACTATTCGCCATATATGCATATCACCGAACGCATCTATTATCAAGGCACCGCTGGCAGCAAGGCATGGAAAGAGATGATATTCAACGAACTCAGTGCCTGCCGACCTATCATCATACGTGCTGAAAAGAGTGCCACCAATGCTCATGTCTTCATCATTGACGGATGCCGCGACTCACTGGTGCATGTCAACTGGGGATGGGCAGGCAAACGCGACGGATATTATCATCCCGACACCCTCGGCGGCTATCGCTTCAACCAGAGAATGATAATAGATGTGGCACCGTATAAGCATCGGCCATCCATCAAGACCATCAATACCGTGATGGCGGGTCAACTGCGCAAGAGCATCTCTGAGCACGACTGGCTCTATACTCATCATATCAAGATTAAAGGGGCCATAAACAGAGACGACATCTCTCTGCTAAGGCAGATGGCTGGGGGCGGACGTAAGGGAGAGCGCAACGGATGTCTGAGCACCATAGACTTGACAGAAGCAGTGATAAGCAGCATGCCAGACTCGGCATTCTACGGTGCTGTCAACCTCACCTTCATACAGTTGCCCATGACATTGCCCAACATCAGCAGTCATTGTTTTACCAACTGCAACAAACTCAACCTTGTACGCATCCAGAATATGGTAATGAGCATTGGCAAGCGTGCCTTTTCGGGATGTTTTAATCTGACCAACTTGGTGTTGCCTCCTCATCTGCGCACCATTGGTGCCAACGCATTCAATTCTTGTTCGTCGCTCACTGCCATGACAGTGCCAAAGAGCACATCACGAATAGACAACGGAGCATTTGCTTACTGCACCGCCCTAAGGAGGCTGGCCATACCGCGCAATGCCAAGTATTCTAATAATGATATAATCCGCGGGAGCAGTCAGGCAAAATTAGTGAAATACTAACACAACTACAGTTATTTGAGTTATGTTCCGCAGTGCGGAACGTATATTCCGCAGTGGTGAACATATATTCCGCAGTGGCGAACATATATTCCGCAGTGCGGAATATAAATCAAACGCAGTGTATAGTTGATTTATACAGGGTATTATGCATAAATCTACATGACCGTTTTTATACATTTACAACTATTATAC
>JALFPC010000067.1 GCA_022782305.1 Prevotella sp.
ACCTATGCAAGAATGTGGAGAGAACTTGAGGAAAGACTTGGAAGAAATGTCGACCTTGTAGAGGATGGCACTTTAAAGACCTATGCTGTTGAGTCAGCAAACCAAGACAAACTCTTGATATATGAGAGAAAGGATTAAAGATTACGACAGGCTTCTTCACATAATGGAAGCTATCGCTAACGTGTTTGAATTTTTGGAAGGCAAGACTGTTGACGATCTTACCAATGACAAACTCTTGTTCTATGGAGTAGTAAAGAACGTGGAAATTATTGGTGAAGCGGCATAAATGCTAACCAATGAATTTAAGGGTCAGCATCCTGCCACTCCGTGGATTGACATTGTCGGAATGCGCCATGTGCTCGTACATGGTTACTACACTGCAAGCCCATTGATTATATGGGATACCTACAAGAATGATTTGGATGTTTTAAGACACCAAATAAAATCATATATTTCAGAATTGCATAGTAATTAATGATTCATAGTGAATCATAGGGACAGGTACATTGACCCGAAAGAGTGAACTTACGTACCTGTCTCTATTATTCCCCTACACAAAAAATTGCAGTCAATCGTCTGGCTGTTGACTGCAATTATACCTTGTCCAAAGAGGAACTATCCAAGGTGGACAGGGTGTTGAAGGGGATTTGCCGAGGCAAAGCGTTGGTATTCACAAATAGTGAAACCTACAAGTCCTCACCGTTTGCTCTGTTGTACTCGTTATCATAAAACATCGTTATGTAATATTTACCATTGTTCTCGGAAATAATAAACCAGACAGGTTTTTTTATGGTTTTTTCGAGAGCATACATGGCAAACATTTTATTAACATCTTGAGAGATTTCCTCTGAAGGATTCTCAAGTTGCTCTTTTGTATATTTTGAATAAACAATAGTTTTGAATCCTTCTTTGAAATCAGCTGCCGTAATATCTGGACGTTGGTAAAAGAAAGCATAATATCGTTTTTTGTTTACAGTCATTTCGTATGAGATATTTTCGTCCTCTTTGAGTTTGGGGTCTTCCTCTGATAAACTGTAATACTTTGAATTGTTTTTGAATTGTTCACATAAAACATTAAATCGGACTTTGATGCTTGCCTCGTCCATTGCATTTACATCACAAACCACGATACGGCATACTTTATCATTATTTGTAGCAATATAAACGTCTACATCCATACCATTAAATTTTCCTGTGAGTACGCCCTTATTATAAGGACTTTGTGTGAATCCCTTTGATTTGAGTTTTCTCATCATATCACTCTTGTTGCCATCTACAGGAATGCCCAGGAATTTGGTTACATCCGTCTGTGCCATACCAACTATTGATATGCAGCACAACACTAAAGATAATAAAGCATTCTTCATATTGTAATTTTTTAATTGTTTTGTTCTTTTCTGTTTAACAGTAATCATCTATACAATCACCGCTTGAATCCAAAGAACCAGCCCATATTTCATCGAACTCACGTTAAATAAAAAATCAATCTTCTGCCATCGCTGCAGCCATCATTTCGGCATAGGCTTTCTGATAGTCACGCTCTGTTGATAGTGCATTGTCAATGGTGTCATATAAGAGTGCCATCTGCATCATGTATTCCACCAGCGAGATCTCGCCGAGGTTGAGTGCAGTCTTGAGCATTTGGCTGTTGTTGGCATTGTCAAGTGCCTGCCTGTATGTGTCGGTGTTTTGTTTGAGTGCAGTACATTGGATATACAAACTTTCGAGTAGGCTTCGCAGTTGGCACTGTGCATCTTTCTGATATTCTTTGGTTGCCTCCATGGCAGCCTTTGCCTGCTTCACCTTGTTTCTGTTGTTCCATATTGGTATGGTCATTCCGAGTGCCACACCTTGATATCTCTCGCCCACGGTTTTTTCGCTCATATATCCTACGGAGAGTGAGGGCAGGTTTTCGGTTTTTGCCAGAGTCACCTCTTTCTTTCTCAGTGCCACGTTGTTGGCCCACAAGGCCATGGTGAGACTATGTTTTTCGATATTGTCATACCATAGGTCAAAATTTCTGGGCAGCGATATGGGTTCATAGCAGATTTGTGTTATATCAATACTTTTTCCCCCGTTGAGTCTTTTGATACTGGCAATGGCAGCATCTCTCTGACTATTAATCTGTGTCTGCATGGCAGTGGCATTGGCATAGTTGATGCGAGCGTTGTTGTATTCTATCATGTCGATTTCTCCGCATTCATACTTGCTTTTTTCAGATTGCATTATGGTGTCGGCATGTGCCATTCTGATGTCTGCTTCTTTGGCCATGGCATTGAAGTAGATGATGTCAATGATCAGTTGCTTTGCTTCAAGCATTACGGCATTTCTGTCGACGGCATATTGCAGGTTTATGCCCTGTCGTTTTCTGTCTGCCACCCTTTTTTTGCTGCCCCCCACGGTAGCAATGTCAATGGGCTGGCTTATTGAGAAGTCAGTGCGGTTGCCTATGGCAGTGGGGCTTCCCCACAGTCTGTTGAGTCCAATCTCTAAATCGCCAGGTCCAAGTTCTGTGCCTGCTTCTCTTTTGTCGGCATCAGCCTGTTGCCTTAGTGCCTTTAGTGTGCTGTTGTTTTGTTCTATTTCGTTGAGCATGTCGCTCATAGTGCGCTGTGCCTGTATATTCATTGTTGCACATAGTGCAATTATTATCAAGTTTATTCTTTTCATGATGATCAATTGTTATGTTGTTGCATTGTCTGCTGCTTCCGTATTGTTGAATTTTCTTTTATTTGTTATCATATATATTATTGGTATGATAAATCCATTGAGCAGTGTTGATGTGAAGAGTCCGCCGAGTATTACCTTTGCCATCGGACTTTGTATTTCGTTGCCGGGCAGGTCTCCTCCTATCACCATTGGTATGAGCGCCAGTGCCGAGGTGAGTGCAGTCATCATTATGGGGTTTAGTCTGTCTATAGACCCTCTTATCACGCATTGTTTGAGTGATAGTCCATCTTTTGCCAGGTCGTTGTATTTGGTGATGAGCAACATACCATTTCGTGTTGCAATACCGAACAGTGATATGAATCCTATTATTGCTGGTATGCTCATCATGCCGCTTGTCAGCCATATTGCCACCACACCGCCTATCAGTGCCAGTGGCAGGTTGACGAGCACCACTGCCGACTGTGTGAAACTGCGCAGTTGGTTGAAGAGCAGCAGAAAGATCACCATGATGGCCAGCACGGATGTAATCATGAGAGTTTGCGATGCCGCCTGTTCGCTCTCAAACTGTCCACCGTATTCCACCCTGTATCCCTCAGGCATACTAATATTTTGTTCGACGGTTTCCTGTATGTCGTTCACTACACCGCGCAGGTCCCTGCCTGCCACGTTTGCCGACACCACAATCTTTCGCTCCACGTTTTCTCGGTTAATGGTGTTTGGTCCAGCTGATGATATGATGTCTGCCACCATGCTTAGCGGCACTCTTCCCCCACCGGCATCTATGGTCATGTTGCCAATGGACTTTGCATCGTGGCGGTGGTTTTCGTCCACTTTCAGTGTTAGGTCAAAAGTTCTGTTGCCTTCGTATACTTGCGACACAGCCTCGCCACCGAGCAATATGCTCACCATCTCTCCAAATTCGGGCATGGTGATGCCATACCGTGCCAGCATCTCGCGCTTGGGTCTTATTTGCAATTGCGGGCGCTCCACCTGCTGTTCCACGTTCAGGTCTTCCAGCCCCTCTATGCCTTCAATTTTCTCTTTTATTTCATTGCCCAGGGCATACATGCGGTTGAGGTCGCTGCCGAATATCTTTATGGCAATGCTTGCCCTGGTGCCAGAGAGCATGGCGTCAATGCGGTGTGTAATGGGTGCTCCCACCTCTATGTTCACTCCTGGCAGGCTTTTGAGTTTATCCCTTACTTCTTCTATCACCTCATCCTTGTTGCGGTCTGAGAGCACGTATGGTGCTTCTATCTCTGATGTGTTCACCCCGAGTGCATGCTCATCCAGTTCAGCCCTGCCCGTTTTTCTGCCCACGCATTGCACTTCGGGAATGGTCATCAGCATTTTTTCTGCCATCAGTCCTATGCGGTCCGACTCTTCTAATGAGATACCTGGCAGGGTACTGATGTTGATGGTCATGCTCCCCTCATTGAATGGTGGTAGAAAGGTTCGTCCCAGTGTCATCAGCATAATGATGGCAGCAATGAGTGCAGCTGCTGTAGATCCGAGAATGGTGCGCTGGTGATCAAGAGCCCATGTCAGTGCCCTTTTGTAATGCACTTTCAGCATGCGTGCTATTGGTGGGTCAGCTGTAGCATGACCATTGCCATCATACTTTTTCGGTGCTCTTATCATGAAACTGCAAAGCACAGGTGTCACGGTGAGTGCCACTACTGTGGATGAGCATAGCGCCACAATGAATGCAATGCCGAGCGGCACGAGCATTCGTCCCTCCATGCCCGATAGGAAGAAGAGTGGCAGAAAACTTGCTATGATGATGAGTGTTGAATTGAGTATTGGCATGCGCACTTCTCGAGATGCATGGTATATCACGTCTATTGTCTTGCGTCTCTGTTTGAGCGGCAGTGCCCAGTTGTCTTTCAGCCGTTTGAATACGTTCTCCACGTCCACTATGGCGTCATCTACCAGTGAACCTATGGCTATGCACAGTCCGCCCAGACTCATGGTGTTGATGGTGACTCCCATCATGTTTAGCACGATGATGGTGGCTACCACTGACAGTGGTATGGTTATTAGCGAAATAAGCGTGATGCGTGCGTTCATGAGGAATATGAAGAGCACTATCACCACAAAGAAGGCACCCTCTATGAGTGCGTCCTTTACGTTGTTGATGGAGTTCTCAATAAACCTTGACTGCCTGTAAACGTCGGTATCAATGGTTATATCTTTTGGAAGTGTTTTGCGAGCATCGTTCAGAGCATGGTCTATCTGCCTTGTCAGTTCAAGTGTAGAGGTGTTGGGTTGTTTGGTCACAGTCATTACCACCGATTGTCGTGCATTTCGTGATGCTGTGCCCATGCGTGGCACACTGTTGCCTATGGTCACTCGTGCAATGTCGCCCAGTCTAATGGCTATACCTTCTGCATTTGTTTTCACCAGCGAGCGTGCCAGTTCGGTGGTGTCGGTGGTGGCAGCCATACCTCTGATTATATATTCGTTGCCGTATTCATATAGGATACCACCCGAGGTGTTGTCGTTGAGTTTCCTCACTGCGCTTACCACCTCGTTTAGTCCTACTCCATACTGTCTCAAGAGGTTTGGGTTTACGAGTATCTGGTATTCTTTCACGTCGCCTCCCAGCACAGCCACCTGTGCCACTCCTCCTGTAGCCAGCAGTCGGGGCCTTATGATCCAGTCTGCTATGGTTCGTATGTCTTGCATGGAAGTGGAGTCGGCGCTGAGGTTTACAAACATCAGTTCACCGAGTATCGACGATTGCGGTCCGAGGGTAGGGGTGCCGGCTGTTTGGGGCAGTTGGTCTTGCACCATTGCCAATTTCTCCGACACTATCTGCCGGGCTTTGTATATGTCTGTTCCCCAGTCAAATTCCACCCATACGAGAGAGAACCCCGTAGTTGATGACGAGCGCACGCGTCTCACATCGGTAGCTCCGTTCACTGCTGTTTCTATGGGGAAGGTTACCAGTCGTTCCACCTCTTCAGGAGCCATGCCCTTGGCCTCTGTCATCACCACCACTGTTGGTGCATTAAGGTCAGGAAACACGTCCACCTCCATATCTCGGGCAGTGTTCAGTCCCCACAGTGTGAGTAGCAGTGATGCCATCACCACCACCATCCTGTTGCCTAATGCCAATCGTATAATCCTGTTGAGCATGAATGTTTATATGTTTGGTTATCAGTGACTATGGCCATGTGGTATAGTTGTCTGTATGGATGCAAGTTTAATTTGGTATGTCCCCTTGGTCACCACCTCGTCGCCATTGTGCAGACCAGAAATTATCTCCACTCGCTGTCCATTGTCTTGTCCTATGGTCACCTCTCGTTTCAGATAAGCATCTTTCTCACCCTTCACCTTTGTATATACGTGGTAAATGCCCTGGTCTTCGGTTAGTGACGTTTTTGGAATGCTTATCACTCCTTGCCGTTCGCTGCCAATCAGGTATACGTCGGCATAGGTGCCTGCCATGAGGTCGCCCACATTGTCAAATTCAAATGTTACGGTGATATATGGTCCTGTTTGCTGTGCTGTCTTGCCGTATGAGAGAAGTTTACCGTTGAGATCTTTGAGTTTATATATCTTGCTGTCTGATGCGGGTCTGAAATTTGCTGTGCTTACGGTTTTCAGTTGCCCATACCTCTGTTGTGGCATATCAGCCCTAAGCATCAGTCGTCTGGTTTGTGTAATGGTCATTATGGGTTGTCCCATGCTCACATAGTCTCCTTGTGTCACGCTGATGTTTTTCACATATCCGCTCATGCCTGCCTTTACGCTCACACCTCGGTCGGTCACGGTTTTGGCTATGCCCTCATAGTTTGCCTTGGCGGTGCGAAATCTCTGCTCCACCAGTTCCATTTCTTTCTGCGATATGATTTTCTGTGAAGCCAGAGTCTTGCTGCGGTTATATTCTCTCAGCGCCGTTTCATAGTCTATGCGTGCCCTTTCTGTTGGGTCTCCATCCTGTAGGTTGCGCGATGATATGGAAGCTATGGTCTGTCCGCTATTTATCCTATTGCCTTCTGTTGTGGCCGCAGGCATCAGGGTTACAATGCCGCTCGATGACGCCACCACGGTATGCTCGCCCAATGACGATGCCATGATCTGCCCACTCACTTTTATTACATCATTGAAAGGGCCCACCTTTACCGTTTCTGTGGTCAGTCCAACAGCCTTCGCTTGTGCTTGACTGAAGATGATCTCTCCCTCATGCCCCTCATGGGCATCCTTGTTTTCATGTTCATGTACTTCCTTCTCATGTGCATCTCCGTGCGACTCATGGTCATGCGCATCACCGCTGTGGCTGCAACTCATCATTGCCGCCACCATTATGATAATGATAAAAAAATATCTCATTTCTTTTATATAGTTGGCAGTTTGGGATATTTTCTGAACCATCCGTCCCATCTTAGTCTCATTACTCCGAAGAAAGCCTCGCCAAAGATGCCGCCGCTCATCTTAGATACACCCTCACGGCGGTTTACGAATATCACGGGCACCTCCTTTATCTTGAAACCAATCTTGTAGGCGGTGAACTTCATTTCTATCTGAAATGCATAACCCTTGAAACGAATCTTGTCCAGTTCAATGGTCTTCAGCACCCGACTCTTATAGCACTTGAATCCGGCTGTGGTGTCGTGCACCTTGAATCCCGTCACTATCCTCACATATTTCGATGCGAAATAACTCATCAGCACACGTCCTATGGGCCAGTTAACCACGTTTACTCCCGTTATATACCTTGACCCTATGGCCACATCGTATCCCTCGTCGTGGCACGCGCTGTAGAGTCGTGGCAGGTCATTGGGATCGTGGCTGAAGTCGGCATCCATTTCAAAGATATAGTCGTAATCATGCTCAATTGCCCACTTGAATCCTGTGATATAAGCAGTGCCCAATCCCAGTTTGCCTGAGCGTTCAATGATGTGCAACCTGTTGGAAAACTCGTTGTCCATGAGTTTCCTCACAATGTTGGAGGTGCCATCGGGCGAACCATCGTCAATGATGAGTATATCAAATACTTTTTCAAGTCCGAGCACTGCTCTGATAATTTTTTCTATGTTTTCCCTCTCGTTATAGGTAGGGATGATCACTATGCTGTCACTCTTATTCATTCTTCCATTGAAATTTTGGGGTTATTCTGCAAAGTTATCTCATAATTTCATATTATACAAAGAAATCATGTTATATTTTGTTTAAAATCGGTGTGCACGTACACATTCTCTTGATATGCGTCAATTTATTGACCATTAATGATAATAAACCGTGTGCGAATGCATCAACGAGACAAAATTCGCCGTACATTTGCACTCGAAATAAGACATAATCATCCGCAGCGGCGGAAACAAGAAGTTTTTTTTCTTGGTATTAAGTCTTTTTGGGTAACAAAGATGTATTAGGATAACATCTACGATGAATAATGATGCTTTGTTCATATAAAGATAGTATAATGGTTAGTAGTTTAGTAGGTATTAAGATTGTTTTAGTTAGTAGATACATAATATTGTTTTAGGTTAGTAGTTATAAAGATTGTTTTAGGTTAGTAGTAATTTTAGATTGTTTTAGATTGTTTGTTAAGGATAGCACTATTGTGAAATAGCAGCGAAAAATTCGAGAGAGAATATTACATAGAAAAGATGAGGGCGTGCCAAGACATTGGCGCGCCCTCATTGCTTTTTGCATCGTTATTTTTCATTTATGCATTGTATTCTTGCCAACTCTTGATTTTTATATCTTCGAGTTTCATTGAGCAGAATGCATCTATGAAGGCCTTAGCCAAACGCACGTTGGTGAGAAGAGGAATGTTATGGTCGATGGCTCCACGACGGATGCGATAACCATTAGTCAACTCACGCTTGCTGTGGTTCTTGGGCACATTGATAATCAAATCGAAGGTGTGGTTGGCTATCATTTCCATTACCTTGTTGGCACCATTCTCATCGGGCCATGATACAATGGTAGACTCCACACCATTCTCTGACAGGAACTTACTGGTGCCCTCGGTGGCGAAGATGGCATAGCCAGCCTTCACCAGATGCTTTATGGGCTCAAGCAGGTCTACCTTGCCCTTGAGACCTCCCGATGATACCAGGATGTTGTGCTTGGGGATATTATATCCTGTGGCTATCATGGCATTGAGGAGAGCTTCGTTGAAATCGTCGCCCAGGCAACCTACCTCGCCTGTGGATGACATGTCTACACCCAATACGGGGTCAGCATTCTGTAAGCGTGCAAACGAGAACTGAGAAGCCTTGACACCTATGCGGTCGATGTCGAACTCACCCTTGGCAGGACGGTCGTAGGGTGCATCGAGCATGATGCGTGTGGCGGTATCGATGAAATTGCGTTTTAGGATTTTGCTCACAAAGGGGAACGAGCGTGATGCCCTAAGGTTACACTCTATAACCTTAATGTCGCTACCCTTGGCCAAATACTGGATATTGAACGGACCGCTGATGTTGAGTTCCTGTGCTATTCGGCGAGATATCTTCTTGATGCGGCGGATGGTAGAGAAATAGATATTCTGCGCTGGGAATACCATGGTGGCATCACCAGAGTGCACACCGGCATATTCGATATGCTCGGAGATGGCGTATTCAATCACCTCGCCCTTGTCGGCAACAGCATCGAACTCTATCTCCTTGGTTTCCTGCATAAACTGCGATACTACCACGGGGAACTCCTTGCTCACCTCTGTGGCCATGCCGAGGAATCGTTCTAGTTCGTCATAGTCGTGACATACATTCATGGCTGCACCAGAGAGCACGTATGAGGGGCGCACCAATACAGGGAATCCCACCTGGTCTACGAAACTCTTGATATCCTCAAATGAGGTGAGGGCGCGCCATGCGGGTTGGTCGATGCCAAGACGGTCAAGCATAGCTGAGAACTTATCACGGTTTTCAGCGCGGTCGATATCCACAGGTGAGGTGCCGAGCACGGGCACTCCATAGTTGTAGAGACGCATGGCGAGATTGTTAGGTATCTGACCGCCCACGCTCACCACCACTCCCTTGGGCTGCTCGAGATCGATGATATCGAGAACACGCTCCAGTGAGAGTTCGTCGAAATAGAGGCGGTCGCACACGTCATAATCCGTTGACACGGTCTCAGGATTATAGTTTATCATTATCGACTTGTATCCGAGTTTACGTGCTGTATTTACGGCATTCACCGAGCACCAGTCGAACTCTACCGACGAGCCGATGCGATAAGCTCCGCTGCCCAATACAACTACAGATTTCTCATTTTTGTAGAAGTCGATATCGGATTCCTGACACGCATAGGTCATATAGAGATAATTGGTCAGTTCGGGATGTTCGCTTGCCACGGTGTTGATTCTCTTCACGGCTGGTGTGATGCCGCGCTTGATGCGGTGGCGGCGCACAGCACTGTTTTCCTTCTCCATATTGCCAGCTGCTGGTTTAAGCACGAAACGGCTGATTTGGAAATCGGAAAATCCAGCTATCTTGGCTTCGCGGAGCAGGTCATCGGGCATGTTCTGAAGATCGTTGTATGCCATCAGTTGGTGTTTGATGTCTACGATATGCTTTAGTTTGTCGAGGAACCAAACATCAATCTTGGTGAGTTCTTCGATGCGCTCCACGCTGTATCCCTCTTCGAGTGCCTGTGCTATGGCGAAGATTCGAAGGTCTGTAGGATTCTGCAGTTCTTCGTCGAGATTGTCGAAGCGAGTATGGTCGTTACCCACAAATCCGTGCATGCCCTGACCAATCATGCGCAGACCCTTTTGAATCATCTCCTCAAAGGAGCGACCAATGGCCATAATTTCGCCCACCGACTTCATGGAAGAACCGATGAGGCGGCTGACTCCGGCAAACTTGGTGAGGTCCCAGCGTGGTATTTTGCATATCATATAGTCGAGTTGCGGTGCCACGTATGCTGAGTTGGGGGTGCCCATTTCGCCAATTTGGTCGAGTGTGTATCCGAGAGCTATCTTGGCAGCCACGAATGCAAGAGGATAGCCTGTAGCCTTGGATGCTAATGCCGACGAGCGGCTCAGACGGGCGTTGACCTCGATGATTCGATAGTCATTGGTGACGGCATTGAAGGCAAACTGAATATTGCATTCGCCCACTATGCCGAGGTGGCGCACACAGTCTATGGATATCTTCTGTAGCATCTCTACCTGTGCATTGGTGAGCGAGCATGTGGGTGCCACCACTATAGACTCGCCGGTGTGTATGCCGAGTGGGTCGAAATTCTCCATGGATGCCACGGTGAAGCAATGGTCGTTGGCATCTCGTATCACCTCAAACTCAATCTCTTTCCATCCTTTGAGCGACTCTTCAACGAGAATTTGCGGTGCGAAGGTGAAGGCGCTGCCAGCGAGTTCCCTAAAGGTCTCCTCGTCTGGGCAGATACCCGAACCGAGTCCTCCAAGTGCGTAGGCAGAGCGTATCATCACAGGGAATCCGATGCGGTGGGCAGCGCTCAGTGCGTCGTCCATGGTTTCCACTGCCTGGCTCACAGGGGTTTTGAGTTCTTTCTCGTCCAGTTTCTTCACGAAGAGGTCGCGGTCTTCTGTGTTCATGATGGCCTCTACGGATGTGCCAAGCACTCTCACTCCATACTCTTTAAGCACACCGCTGAGATATAGTTCTGTTCCGCAGTTGAGAGCTGTTTGTCCGCCGAAGGCGAGCATGATACCGTCAGGTCGCTCTTTGCGTATTATTTCTGTGACGAAATGGGTGTTTACAGGCAGGAAGTAGACCTTGTCGGCAATGCCTTCAGATGTTTGAATGGTGGCGATATTGGGGTTTACCAATACAGAGGCAATGCCCTCGTCTCGCAATGCCTTTAGTGCCTGTGAGCCTGAGTAGTCAAACTCTCCGGCTTGTCCAATCTTCAAGGCACCCGAACCCAGCACGAGCACCTTTGAAAGTTTATTCTCCATACTTCTTTTTGGTTGTTTTTGTGATTGTTTTTATTCAGCTGTTTTCTCGGTGGCTGCATCGTTTTCTTCTTCGTTCTCGGCACCCGTTGCCTTTTCGAGGTCGAAGTCGGTAACACCGTTTTCTATGAGGATGTTATACCACTGTATGAGTTTTTTTATGTCGCTGTTATGTACGCGGTCTCGGTCGAAGTTGGGCAGTATTTTGGCGAAATACTCTCTAAGTTCATCACCGCTTGCCTTTTTGTAGTCAACGCTTGATTTCTTGCCCACTTCGAGAGTCTGTAGGCTCATGAGCACTTTAAAGAGAGGCACGTCTTCGGTCTCTGTAAACATGGCAATGTCGCCGAGTGATGTGATGCGGTCGGTGGCGAAAGCCGGCAGACGCTTGTGTGTGGCATCGAGGGTTTCAACGATAAGGCTGTTTTGTGCTCTGGAAACCAGTTTGTATAAACCTGGTTTGCCTGAAATGGCTAAAATGGTACGTAACATTGTTTCTTGTCCTTTTATTTATTAATAATGTATACAAATATAATATTATGTGTCTTGTTTTGCTATTGCCTTGAGTATGGTGTCTATCTGTGTATCGAGGTTGGCGATTCCATCGTTATCGATCACGTATTGTGCTGCTGCCGTCACCTTGTCCTGGTTCCACTGTCGTTGCATCCACTCCTTTGCTTTCTGCGGCGATATGGAATCGCGGCTGCACACCCTCTGTATTCTCACCTCTTCGGGGGCTCTCACGGCTATCACTATATCCACGAGTCGGTTAAAGCCTGATTCGAATAGTATGGCACATTCCATCCATTGCATGCCGCTGGCAATGAAATCATCTGCCACGGCGGGATGTACGATGTCATTGATAGCCTTTTGGTTGGCATCAGACTGAAGGAGGAAAGTAGCTATGGCCTCCTTGTTGAGTTGTTCGCCCATGTAGGCATGTGGGCCCACGAGGGCTGTAAGTTGCTGGCGTATACGTGGCGACGTGCGTATTAGTTTTTTTGCTGCGCTGTCGCAATCGTAGATGCTGATGCCGCGTTCTTTAAGACGCTGGCAGACGTATGTCTTTCCACTGCCTATGCCACCTGTTATGCCTATCCTTATGTTTGCCATTGCCATGCGTGTTATTCCATTATTGCTCCTCGATGAGATAGTCCACCTGATTAGTTTCTAGTTTGGGTTTCGACACACCATGCGGCACGCTGACCAACTTCAGGGGGCATTTCTCAGATGGATTGTCGGCGATATCATTATAGTCTACCACCACCTTGAAATCGGATGGTTTGAGTGACTTGATAAGGCTAACTCCCGCCACAAACCTGACAGCCACCTTGGAAGGGAAGGTGCGAATAATTTTGCCTTGAGGCATGTTGATTCCCACCACGGGTATTCCGCCTATGCTCTCTTCTGCGAGAATGTCGGTGAAGAATGTGACAGACACCCTTTCGGGTATCACTTTTACGTCTTTGGTTTTCTGTAGCAAACAGTTGATGCTGAGCGTGTCTATGAAGTTTACATAGTTGAGATGCTCGGTATACACCACTTGGATGCTGTCGAGTTTCTCCTTGGCGGCATATATGGTGACACTGTCGGGCGAGTAGTCAACATGCGAGATGAAATACATCTGTTCGGGTATCACCCTACCATTCCATCTCACGGGCACTTTCTTGCATTCGCCATAGTTGTAGGCAAATTCCAGTTTGTCAGTCTTTGAACCCACGATCTTTGTAGATGCAGAGAGTTGGGCATAGGCCAACCTCTGTAGTTCGGCTGAGGGTATTACGATTTTGGTGTTATTCTTGGAATAACTGCCGAAGTTGACTTTGATGGTTTTGAGTCCTTCGCCATACATATATCCGAGCAGCACCATGCCCTTGTCTCTGAGCACCACCCTTACGGTGTCGGTCTCGTCGGAGGTGAGCACTACGTTTTTGGGAATGTTGACCACCTTGACAGGTATTTTGAATTCCCTTTCGTAGGTTTCGTTGAGTGTGAGCAGAAGCCAGAAGGTGCCCGATAGTGCCAGGAAGAACAAAAAAGTCAGAAACTCCCTATTCAACTGGTTGAACAGGAATTTTCTGACTATCCGATATGTTCTTCTCTTGTCGCCCATTATTTTGTGGCAGTGGTGCTCTGTGAATCTTTGTAGACGAAAGCCTTGTCTACGGTGATGATGATGCCCTTGGCAATCTCAAGTTGCACCTTGCCTGTTACGAGGTCTACTCCCTTGACAACACCATAGATGCCACCGCCTGTAACCACGCTTGTGCCTATTTCGAGACTATTTTGGAATTTCTGTATTTCCTTCTGCTTTTTCTGTTGCGGACGGATCATGAAAAACCACATGATGATAAAGAGTGCTCCCATCATCACCAGCATGCTAATGCCGCTGCCTCCCTGTGCGCCAGCCTGTGCGCTGGCAGTCAAAAACAAATTGATCATTTTAATGTATTATAAAAAAGTTTGTAAATAATCTATTTAGATAATCTCCGTATGCCTGTGGCCCATGTATCTGTGGTCTATATGCCCGTATTCCCGAAGGTTTATTTATAAGGCTTAAGTATCTTGCCTGTGTCTGTCAACTTGCGTGCAATATTGTCGAGCATTCCATTGATATAAGAGCCGCTACGTGGTGTGGAGTAGTGCTTGGCTATCTCCACATACTCATTGATGGTGACAGAAATGGGTATGTTTGGGAAGGTGAGCAGTTCGGCTATGGCTATCTGCATGATTACGATATCCATGTATGCCAAACGGTTGAAATTCCAGTTCTGCGACATCTCGCTCATATACCTCTGGTATTCGGTTCCATTGATGATGGTAGCACGATAGAGCCTGCGTGCAAAGTCCCTGTCGTCGTCGCTCGAGTATTCCTCGAGCAATGGCTGGTTTGCCCCCATCTTTTGGTCGAACTTTTTTATTGTCTTTATGACAAACGTGTCTACTACGCTCTTGTCGTCATTCCAGTAGAGACTTCTTTCCTCAAGAATATGGTCGAGTTTTTCATTGTCTTGGATGAGTGTGCGATATATCTTTCTCCACACCTCTCTGTCGGCATCATAGTTGTCGTCGTCGGAGGTGAGATATTCTTTGTATATACTACTATCCTGTATTTGTAGGAACAATTTGTATATGAAGTCAGCCTCTTCTTTCCATATATTTGTTTGGTGGGTGATGAAATCGGTGAGCATCACATTCTCTTCGAGTTGCAGTGCGAGTCTGTTGAGTATGAATCGCTGCGATGGTTTGTCGCCCCCTTCCCTAATGGCTTTTGCTTCTGCCACCTCATAATGTTTGCGAGCCTCTTGGGTGATGGCTGGTATCAGCGCGAGCAGATAGTTATACAAGTCGTAAGCCTTAGAAAGGCTGAAAAACAATTCCTTTTCAGCCGACTCGATATTGTTGTTGCCATTTAGATAGTAGGCATAAGTCAGCTGAACCACCTTGTTTCTGATAATTCCCCTATTGATCATACTTCTTCAATTAAATAGATTCACTAATCCTTATTATATATGCTGGCGCTCGTGTTTGTCGCCATGTGCGAGTGTTTTCGCAAACTGACTGCAAATTTAAGCAAAAATCCTTTTATATGCAAGAGATGAAGTGAATAAATAATTTTTTTTATGTATTATGTGTTTTTATTATCGCAAAACTTGCAGATATGAATAAAAAGCAGTACCTTTGCACCGCTTTTTCGAGCACATCGGATTATTTATTATTCGTGTGATGGTGAATTAAGCGCATGTATTAATAACTTAATTTAGAGTAACACAACAGTTATGAGAGAAATTTCTATCAATGGCCAGGTTCGTGAAGGACTCGGCAAGAAGGCATCCAAGATGCTGCGTAAAGAGGGTTTGATTCCATGTAATCTCTATGGTGAGAAGAAGGATGCCAATGGTCTGCCTGAGGCTTTGGCTTTCTCAGTGCCTTTCAGTGAATTGCGCAAGGTGGTTTACACTCCCCACATCTATGTTGTAAACATCAATATCAATGGCACCAACCATGTGGCTATTATGAAGGAACTCCAGTTCCACCCAGTTACAGATGCTCTGCTCCATGCAGACTTCTATGAGATCAACGATACAAAAGACATCACAATCGGTATTCCTGTAAAACTCAACGGACTTGCTCAGGGTGTGCGCGATGGTGGTCGTATCAACCTCTCTATCCGCAAGATCAATGTAAAGGCACAATACAAGAATATTCCTGAGGTGCTCAATATCGACGTTACAAATCTCGGTCTCGGCAAGAGCATCAAGGTTGGCGAACTGAGTTTCGAGGGTCTTGAGCTGGTTACACCTGCAGAGGTTGTTGTCTGCTCTGTTAAGGCTACACGTGCTTCACGTTCTGCCGCTGCCGCTGAGGCTGCAGGCAAATAATAATGAGGCATGGACAAATATCTTATTGTCGGTTTGGGGAATATCGGCGACGAATATGCTGGTACTCGCCATAATGCCGGATTTATGGTATTGGACGCTTTTGCCAAGGCGTCCAATATTCATTTTGAAGACAAACGATACGGATTTGTGGCCGAAACATCCATCAAGGGCAGAAAGGTTATTCTTCTCAAGCCTTCTACATTCATGAACCTTAGCGGAAATGCCGTGAGATACTGGATGAATAAGGAGAACATAGATCTTGAGAGACTGCTGGTGGTGGTTGACGACTTGGCATTGCCATTGGGAGCACTCAGGCTGAAACCTTCAGGAAGCAATGCTGGACACAATGGGCTGGGCAACATACAATCGGTTTTGGGTACGGACCGCTATGCCAGACTCAGAGTGGGCATAGGCAATGATTTTCCACGTGGCATGCAAATCCAATGGGTGCTTGGGCGGTTTGACAATGAAGACCTCGACGTGCTCAACCCAAAGATCGAGACAGCAGTAGACATCATCAAGAGTTTTGTTCTTGCTGGCATCGATATCACCATGAATGCTTTCAATAAAAAGAAATAACACACACTCATAATATGGCCAACGAGGCGAGAATAGACAAATGGTTGTGGGCGGCACGCATCTTCAAGACAAGGTCAATAGCCGCCGACGCATGCAAAAATGGCAGGGTGACAATATCGGGCACCAATGTCAAACCTTCGCACATGGTGAAAGTGGGCGAAACAGTGTGCGTGAGAAAACCACCCGTGACCTACTCGTATAAAATCCTCAAAACCATAGAGCAGAGAGTGGGGGCAAAACTCATTCCTGAAGTGTATGAGAATGTGACCACCGCCGACCAGTACGAACTGCTGGAGATGAATCGCATAAGCGGATTTGTAGACAGGGCAAGGGGCACAGGAAGACCCACCAAAAAGGAACGTCGATCGCTGGATGCTTTTATCGGACCCGCATATGAAACAAACTTTGACTGGGACGATGATGACGACGAGAATGATTAGTCATTCATGGATAAGATAGAGAACAAACAATAACATTTTTAGTAACCGAATAACTATTTCAACTATGAAAGAAATAAAGAATTGTCTTGCAGTGTGTATCGTCACACTTATGGGACTCGCCTCATGTATCGAGGATAAGGGAAACGCTGGATTTACCAGCGTGTATGCCGATGCTCTGTATGCCAACAGCACTACAGGGCAAATGGTGTTTGCAAGTGAGGGAAACTGGAAACTCATGAACCTCACAAACGCATCGTGGATTGACTGCACTCCAGCAACAGGAAAGGGTGGACAGTGGACCTTCGTGAAAATGAACTTAAACAAAAACAATAGCGACCAAAGCAGACAGGCTGATTTTAAATTGCAGGATGTGGACGTGAGCGACGCTTATGTCAACTTCTCCATCGTGCAGTCGGCAACACGAGGCGACGGCTCTTTCGGAAACGCTGCCAACATACGCAAGATCACAGGTACCGATGGTAGCGAGATTACCGTTGACTATAACTCATACGACTGTCCCATCAATATCAAAATGAGCAAAAACGGAGAGGTGCTCTATGCCGCAAATATTACCTACTCGGCATACGACTCCACCATCACCGTGAGACAGGCCAACTCTGATCTCAAGGGTAGGTATCTGCAAGGCTATCTGCCAGAGTCTATGAAACTTATCTCAGATAAGGATACCGTGCTACTGGAGCAAAACAAGGGACTGACCTACGGCAATGCTGCTTTCAACCTGATGCGCAAAAACAACTATGGAGAGTATGACGTGCAGGCTGTGCTCTACAACTGCGAGGTGACTACACTCGACAGCGAGATCATCCTCGACAGTTTAAAATATCAGAAACTCACCATTGTGGGAGGAGAGAAGCAGATCAAAAGAGCTTATCTCAAACTCACACTGTCTGACAATAAAAACAGCAACAGATACCACTCGCTCGATGTAAACCAGTTGCTTTTGGGAATCGAAGACTGCAATCCATTCGCACTCATGAGCACATTCAGATGGGTGCGCAGCAGCAGACTCATACAGAAAGCCGAAGGAAGCGGATTGACATACGAGGTGGATGCCGACTACAACGGCGACGAGAGCATTTCACAGATGACCGTGACACGCTCTGATGGCAATACCGTTACATATACATTCGAATATTGATACTCATCCAATCATATTAATACACATTTGATTATTGATGCCAAAGCAGACAAACATAGCCATATTCGTATCGGGTAGCGGTACAAACTGCGAGAATATAATACGTTATTTCGCTCAAGATGAGCATATTAAGGTAGCGTTGGTTGTGTCGAGCAGAAGAGATGCATACGCACTGGTGAGAGCTCAACGCCTTGGTGTAGACACTATGGTGGTAGACAAATCACTGTTGGCCGACGAGGGTTATATGCATCAGGTGTTTGACCGCTATGGCATCGACTATATCATCTTGGCGGGCTTCCTTATGATGATACCGCATCATATCATAGCACGCTATCCAAAACAGATAATGAACATACATCCGTCGCTCCTACCTAAATATGGTGGGCGCGGCATGTATGGGCATCGTGTGCACGAGGCTGTATGCGCCAATGGCGAAACAGAAACGGGCATCACCATTCATCTCGTCAGCGAGGTGTGCGATGGTGGAGAGATATTATTCCAGTCGAAGGTGGCCGTGGACCCCAACGACAATCCAGACAGCGTGGAGGCTAAAGTGCATGCACTGGAGCACCTCCACTTCCCCAGTCAGATAAAGGAGTATATTCTCAAGAGCCAAAACAAGGCTCTATAACTATACTTTTTTTAAACCACAGGAGTTATTGTCTAACCTCCTCTAAAAAACAAATTTATGCAAAACAAAACAAACCAAGTGAGCACCCTCTTTATGTTTATGGGATTGCTCTTCTGCGTTTGCCTTATCACGGCAAACGTGCTCGAGACCAAGCAAATAGCATGTGGACCTCTCAGTGTGACAGGTGGACTGCTGGTGTTTCCAATCTCTTACATTATCAACGACTGTGTCAGCGAGGTATGGGGATTCAGAAAAGCCCGTACGCTGATATGGCTGGGGTTTGCCATGAACTTTATCTTTGTGATGTTTGGTGCCCTGGCAGATGTCATTCCCGGTGCTCCATGGTGGGATAACGACGAGGGTTTTCATGCTGTGTTTGGACTGGCACCTCGTGTGGCAGCAGCTTCCTTCACCGCCTTTGTTGTAGGTTCGTTTATCAATGCTTATGTTATGAGCAGGATGAAGATATTGTCGCATGGCAAGAATTTCTCTGCACGTGCCATTGTGAGCACCATATTCGGAGAAACTGCAGATTCGCTTATTTTCTTCCCATTGGCATTTCTCGGCGTGCTGCCAACGGGTCAACTCATGCCGCTCATCATCAGTCAGATTATGCTCAAGACAGTGTATGAGATCATCGTGTTGCCTATCACCATACAGGTAGTGAAACGCATCAAGCGCATAGAGGGCGAGGATGTGTATGACGAGGGCGTAAGTTATAACATGTTTAGTTTCAAATAATTATTATCATGTCAGACAGAAAAGATGAGGGTCTCAGCGCATTGGGGCAGAAAACACGCTATTCTATGAATTATGCCCCCGAGGTGCTGGAGGCATTCACAAACAAACATCCAGACAACGATTACTGGGTGCAGTTCAACTGCCCCGAGTTTACATCCCTTTGTCCTATCACAGGACAACCCGACTTTGCAGAAATAAAAATCATGTATATCCCAGGCGAGAGAATGGTGGAGAGCAAAAGTCTCAAACTCTATCTCTTCAGTTTTCGCAACCATGGCGACTTCCACGAAGATTGCGTTAACATCATCATGAAAGACCTGATAAAACTCATGGATCCCAAGTATATAGAGGTGGTGGGACTGTTTACTCCTCGTGGAGGCATAAGCATCTATCCATACGCCAACTATGGCAGGCCTGGCACGAAATATGAGCAACTGGCCGCCGACCGCATGGCATCGCATGCGATATTATAACCGCCAATCACCATTGTCACTGCTTCTTTCGGTAATAGTTTAAGTTCTCGTCTCCCACTTTAAGTATGAGGGTGTCAGGTCCGAGCATTACTATAGAAGCAGTGTCGATGATGTCTGCAGGTTTCTTTATGCTGTCATTGCCCATCTGCCGCATCTTAGCAGTTCGCACAAGAAGTAGATGGCCGTTGTAGAGTCGCCATTCGTTGTAAACCCTCAATGGTGGATATTCCACGGGACTTTGGTCGTCGGTGGTATTACTTTTGCGCATCATGCCGATGGGAGTGGCAGAAAATCCGTTTTTTATGTTGATGCCAAACTCGCGTGGCACCAGTAGCGACTCTTTCATTGTGTCGGGGATCTGTGCCAATATCCTGCGCTGCAGACGAGCTGGCAGGTTGCTGATATCCCTAAAATGAGGCATGGCCATATAACACCACTGGCCCAGCAGGTCCTCGATGTCTATCACCATAGATGCCTCTTTCTTGTCGTCGGCATTTAAGATAACAGCCAGTTTGTCTCCAATAGTAGGCTTGCCAAACACTTTGCCCAGTTTCTTGGCAGCCAAGATATCTATAGTGTCGGGGTCGCCGCCTTTATATGGCAGAAACACGATTACTGAATCGGTGCATCCGTCGCATGCCAGACCATAGATGGTAGAGTCGCCAGGAGCGTTTTCCTGAATGTCTATAACCATCGAACTATCATATTTCTCATGCTTGTCTGAGCATGAAACGATGGAGGCGAGCAGCATGGCAGCCAAGGAGCCCATCGCCGATATCATCAGTCTGTTTTTCATATCTGTTATTTGTTTGTTCTTGCCTTTTTCTTTGTTTCTTCTTTATTTGCATGCAAAGGTACACTTTTTAGGCGATAAGTCATCATTATTTATTGATTTTTTATACATTTCGTTTGGAAGTAATCCATTAATTCCTTATCTTTGTTGCCAATAAACAAAAAAACTGCAGACACTTATTACAATTATGCCATTATGAAAAAGAGAATAGAATTCAGTCTCGTCTATAGAGACATGTGGCAGTCATCGGGCAAGTTCCAGCCACGCAAAGACCAATTAGAAAGAATAGCCCCGGTAATCATCGATATGGGATGCTTCTCTCGTGTTGAAACAAACGGAGGCGCTTTTGAGCAGGTAAACCTCATGGCTGGCGAAAACCCCAACGATGCAGTGAGGGCATTCTGTAAACCCTTCAACCAAGTAGGTATCAAGACACACATGCTCGACCGTGGACTCAATGCGCTGCGCATGTATCCTGTGCCCGATGATGTGAGGAAACTCATGTATAAGGTTAAGCACGCACAGGGCGTAGACATCACTCGCATCTTCTGCGGTCTCAACGACGTGAGAAATATCATACCGAGCATCCATTGGGCCAAAGAAGCTGGCATGACACCACAAGGCACCCTCTGCATAACCACATCACCAGTGCATACCGTTGACTATTACAGCGAAATAGCAGACAAACTCATAGAAGCGGGAGCAGAAGAGATATGCCTCAAGGACATGGCAGGAATAGGGCAGCCCGCATTGCTCGGAGCACTGACCAAGTCAATCAAAACCAAGCACCCGGACATCATCATACAATATCACGGACACTCTGGACCAGGTCTCTCCATGGCCAGTGTGCTGGAGGTGTGCAACAATGGAGCAGACATCATAGACACAGCCATCGAACCACTCAGTTGGGGCAAGGTCCACCCAGACATCATCTCAGTGCAGAGCATGCTCAAGAATGAAGGATTCGAAGTGCCCGACATTGATATGAACGCATATATGCATGCACGGTCGCTCACCCAGGAGTTTATCAACGATTGGCTCGGATATTTCATCAATCCCGCCAACAAGCACATGTCATCATTGCTTCTCTCTTCGGGTCTGCCAGGAGGCATGATGGGTTCTATGATGGCCGATATGGGCGGCATACGTGACGTGATAAACGGCATACACCGCAAGAAAAACGAACCCGAGATATCCTTAGACGACATGCTCGTGATGCTCTTTGACGAAGTGGCATACGTGTGGCCAATGGTGGGATATCCACCACTTGTCACTCCTTTCTCGCAGTATGTCAAGAATATAGCACTCATGAACCTGCTCACCATGGCACAGGGCAAGGGACGCTTTGTGATGATGGACGATGCCATGTGGGGAATGATACAGGGAAAGAGCGGAAAACTGCCTGGAGAGTTGGCTCCCGAGATTGTGGAACTGGCCAACAAGCAGGGCAGAGAGTTTACAGATGCTGATCCGCATACCCTTATATCTGATGCTCTGGACACCTTCAGACAGGAGATGGACAAAAACGGATGGGAAGCAGGCCAAGACGATGAGGAACTCTTTGAACTGGCTATGCACCCCGAGCAATACCGCGGATTCAAGAGCGGACAGGCAAAAAAGAATTTTCTTGCCGACCTGCAGAAAGCCAAGGATGCACAGATGGGCAGCAAACTATCCATAAAGGAACTTACCGCATTTAAGCATGCCAAGGCCGACGCACTCATCTCGCCCGTGGCCGGACAGGTATTCTATGAGTTCAGCGGCGATGCCGAGGCCATGCCATGCCTCGACCCATTCATCGGACAGACATATAAAGAGGGCGACACCTATTGTTATATACGTACACCGTGGGACGAACTGGTGACCATCCCTGCTGCACTTGGAGGAAAACTCGTGGATGTGGAAGCCAAACAGGGCACAAAGGTTAGAAAGGGAGACACTCTCGGATGGATAGAAAGAGACCAGAAATAATTACCATATCACAACGAATAGGATTTCAGGATCAACAAACTGATGAATAAAAAGAATCGATGAATTATAAGGAAGTAATTGACAAGTTTTATCCCGAAGATAACCAACTCAAGAGACTCCTGCTGCGCCATAGCACCGACGTGGCAGGAAAGGCTCTTGAGATAGCACACCGCAATCCGCAACTCAACATAGACACCGATTTTCTGCTTGAGGGTGCCATGCTGCACGATATCGGCATATTCATGACCGACGCACCTGGCATCTTCTGTTATGGCAACCAACCATACATCAAGCATGGCATCATAGGAGCTGCACTACTGAGAGAGTTGGGGTGGGAGAGGCATGCACGCGTATGCGAAAGGCATACAGGCACCGGCATCACCAAAAAACAGATAATTGAGCGCCAACTGCCCTTGCCGCTCATAGACCTCGTACCCGAGACAATAGAAGAGCAGGTGATATGCTATGCCGACAAGTTCTACTCCAAGTCGCACCCCGAAAGAACCAAAACTGTGGAACAGGCAAGACAGAGCCTTATGAAATTCGGCGAGCATGGCATAGAGGTCTTTGACCAATGGACAAAACTGTTTGTACAGTGATTTCTGCTTTTTTTGCGTTAAATTATTAAAAGGATGTAGGCTTTTTAAGGTTTTATTAGTAATTTTGCAGCGTGAGAACAAGATTACTGATTATTCTTACTCTCGTTGCCTATCTTTGCGTGGCAGCGGGGGAGCGTTATGTGCTGTTTCCAGCAGATAAGGTTCAGCATAACCATATCCCTGATTCTACCGTCAAACCATTATTGCCCGACACCGCAAGCATGGATTCGCTGCACCTCGCAATATGGAAGCACAACAAGGCCATAGATGATTCGCTTGCATTAGACAGCATAAACAAGAAAAGAAAAAATGGTATTGATGCTCCTGTGCACTACACAGCCGAAGACTCCATGACATACGAGGCGTCTACAGGATATGCACATCTCTATGGTAGTTCGAATGTGAAATACCAGGATATGGACCTTAAAAGCGACAAGATTTATATGTGTCTCGATTCCAGTCTTGTGCATGCTACGGGTAGCAAAGATTCTATAGGCGCACTCTTCGGAACTCCCATATTCGAGATGGGCAGCAACACATACGAAAGCGATACCATGGCTTTCAACTTCAAAACCAAGAAGGGACTGATCAATTCTGTCTATACACAACAGGAAGATGGTTATTTGACAAGTGAAATATCGAAGAGAAACAGCGACGGAACAATCTTTCTGCAGCATGGAAAATACACTACCTGCGACAAACCGCATCCCGACTTCTATATCTCACTGTCGAGGGCAAAGATGAGGCCTGGCAAGGATGTGGTGTTTGGTCCAGCTTATCTTGTTGTGGCCGACGTGCCGCTGCCATTGGCCATACCATACGGCTTCTTCCCATTCTCAAAGAGTTACAGCAGCGGTTTCATTATGCCTACCTACGGCGACGAGACTCAGCGCGGATTCTATCTCAGGGATGGAGGTTATTATTTTGCTATCAGCGACAAGATGGACCTCAAACTGCTCGGAGAGATATATACCAAAGGATCATGGGGACTGTCGGCAGCCAGCAACTATAGAAAGAGATACCGGTATAGCGGCAGTTTCTTTGCCTCATACCAGAACACCGTGACGGGAGAAAAAAACATGCCCGACTATGCCAAGCAGACCAGTTTCAAGATACAGTGGAGCCACAGGCAGGATGCCAAGGCATGCCCCTATCGTACACTCTCGGCAAGCGTCAATTTCGCCACAAGCAGTTATGAGCGAAACAACCTCACAAGCATGTATAACCCACAGAGTTATACACAGAGCACCCGTACATCATCGGTGAGCATGACCAACACATTCTCGAGCATCGGACTGACACTGAGTTCCACCATGAACCTCAACCAAAACATGCGCGACTCTACCATCGCACTCACACTGCCCGACCTCAACATATCGGTAAGCAGGTTTTATCCCTTCAAGCGCAAGCATCTGGTGGGCAAGCAGAGATGGTATGAGAAGATATCAATGAGCTATACTGGCCACCTCAGCAATTCCATATCCACAAAAGAGGATAAGCTCATGCACTCGAGCCTTAGCAGAGACTGGAGAAACGGCATGCAGCACAACATTCCCATAAGTGGCAATTTTACCCTCTTTGGATATCTCAATGTAAACCCATCGTTTAATTTCACCGACCGCATGTATACCAATAAGGTGATGCGCTCATGGGACGCACAGGCACAAACGGAGGTGACAGACACAATAGACGGATTCTACAATATCTATAACTGGAGCATGAACATGAGCCTGTCTACAAAACTCTATGGCTTCTATATACCATGGAGAAAACTCTTTGGCGACAAGATACAGGCCATCAGACATGTGTTTACTCCACAGGTGAGCTTCAGTTATGCCCCCGACTTCTCAAGCAGCCGATACGGGTATTATGACAGTTACCAGAAAACAGACGCCAACGGCAAGGTGACACTCGTGGAATATTCACCCTACAGCAATGGCCTCTTCGGTGTGCCAGGCCGAGGCAAGACGGGTAGCATCTCCATGGACATATCAAATAATATTGAGATGAAAATACGTAGCGACAACGACACTACGGGATTCAAGAAAATAAGCATCATCGACGAACTGGGAGCCAGCATGTCGTATAATATGGCCACCGACATAAGACCATGGAGCGACCTCAGCACACGACTCAGACTCAAACTCACCAAGAGTTATACATTCAATATGAATGCTGTGTTTGCAACATACGCATACGAACTGGATGAAAACGGCAAGCCACGCCTGTCTGAGCATACCACACGCTACAGCCAGGGAAAATTCGGACGTTTTCAGGGTATGTCGCAAAACATATCCTATACTCTCGACAACAACAAGGTGGCAAACTTCTTTAAATGGCTCAGAGGAGAGAAAGTGAGCAAGAAAAAGAAAGAGGAGGTGAAAAACGAAGATGAGGACGATGATTTTGAGCGCGAGACAAACCAAGACAAAACAATGCTCGACGCACAGCGCGGAGCACGCAAGAAGAATGCTGGAAAGGCCGAAACAGACGAGGATGGATATATGAAATTCTCTATGCCATGGTCGCTGAGCTTCGGTTATGGTATCACCATGAGAGAAAACACTTCGGGCCAGTTCAACTATAAGTCGATGACATACCCGTATTCGTATACTCAGACACTCAACTGCAGCGGAAACATACGCATATCCGATGGATGGAATATTAGTTTCTCGTCAGGATATGATTTCGACAATCACAAGGTGTCTATGACCACTGCATCGCTCTCGCGCGACCTGCATTGCTTCAACATGTCGTGCTCGGTGGTGCTCGCACCATATACCAGTTATAACTTCTCCTTCAGATGCAATGCCGCCACACTCACAGATGCACTCAAATACGACAAACGAAGCAGCTATAGCAACTCCGTGCAGTGGTATTGACAAACAAACGATAATACCCCGATAATATGGCAGAACTCCCCGCATTGGTACAAGACCTGGCCCTCATCCTTGTGGTGGCGGGCATAGTAACCCTGTTGTTTAAAAAACTCAAGCAGCCTCTTGTGCTGGGATATATAGTAGCAGGATTTCTGGTCAGTCCGCAGATGCCATACACCATGTCGGTAGTAGACCGAGCCGACGTGCAGACATGGGCAGACATTGGAGTAATCTTCCTACTATTCTCGCTCGGACTTGATTTCTCGTTTAAGAAAATACTCAAGATGGGAGCCGCTCCCGTCATTGCCGCCATCACCATAATATTCTGCATGATGGTGTCGGGAGTAACAGTGGGCAAACTCTTCGGTTGGGGTCAGATGGACTGCATCTTTCTGGGTGGCATGCTCGCTATGAGTTCCACCACCATCATATACAAGGCTTTTGATGATATGGGGCTCAGGCAGCAGCAATTCTCAGGCATGGTTATGAGTGTGCTCATCCTCGAGGATATTCTGGCCATTGTGATGATGGTCATGCTGTCGGCAGTAGCGCGTGGAGCCAATCCCGATGGTGGTCAGATGTTAGGCAGCCTGTTGCGCATCGCCTTCTTTCTGGTGCTGTGGTTTGTGGTGGGCATAGCGCTGGTGCCTTGGCTGCTACGCTCGGCGCGCCGACTCATCACCGACGAGATGCTCCTTGTGGTGGCTCTCGGTCTCTGTTGCTTTATGGCTGTGGTGTCCACGCATGTTGGTTTCAGCAGTGCTTTCGGTGCTTTTGTTATGGGCAGCATCTTTGCCGAAACAGTGGAGGCCGACCGCATAATCAAGCTTGTGGAACCCGTAAAGAATTTCTTTGGTGCCGTCTTTTTCGTGTCTGTGGGCATGCTCGTTGAACCCGCAGTGCTTGTCACCTATGCCTTGCCCATAGTGGTTATAGTGCTGACCATCCTGTTTGGTCAGGCTTTGTTTGGTTCGCTGGGTTATCTGCTCAGTGGCCAGTCGCTCAAGTCTGCCATCAAGTGCGGATTCTCTATGGCGCAGATAGGAGAGTTTGCCTTTATCATCGCCTCCCTTGGTTTATCGCTCGGAGTGATTGGCGATTTCCTCTATCCAGTGGTAGTGGCAGTATCGGTCATCACCACTTTTCTTACACCATATATGATCAGGTTTGCCAATCCCTTCTATACCTACCTTGAGTCGCATCTCGACACCAAGGTAATATCCATATTAAACAATATTACCCTCAGTAGACCCAGAGACAGAGGGAGCGAGAGCAACTGGCGCGCGCTGCTCAGGCAGATGGCCATCAACACCGCAATCTATTCCACACTCTCGGTGGCTGTCATCTTCATTATGTTCACCTTTGTGCATCCCTTCATCATCCATCTTATTCCGGGATGGGGGTGGACAGCCAACCTGCTGTGCGGACTCATTACCGTGCTTTGCATGTCGCCGTTTCTCAGGGCCATGGTGATGAAAAAAAACCATAGCGAGGAGTTTAAGGCACTGTGGCATTCCAGCCGCATCAATCATCTGCCACTTGTGTTCACCATTCTTGTGCGCATGATGATAGCCGCAGCTTTCGTGTTTTATGTATGCCATCATCTCAGCCATTTTGCCAATGCCCTCATGATTATGATAGCATTGGCCTTGGTGGTAGTCATGATATTATCTCGCAGTCTTAAGCACAGTTCTATCCGTCTCGAGAGACTTTTTGTGCTCAATCTACGCTCCAGAGACATAGCGGCGCAGGTCATGGGGCAACGCCGTCCGCTGTATGAGGGTCATCTGCTTGACCGTGATGTGCATATGTCTGATTTCGTGATACCATCAGACTCCCTTTGGGCAGGCAAGACACTGTCGCAGTTGCGTCTTGCAGCTGCCTACGGCATACATGTGAGTAGCATTCTCAGGGCAAACAGACGCATCAATATTCCTGATGGCAACACCGTAGTATTCCCCTTAGACTGTCTGCAGGTGATAGGCAGCGATGAGCAGTTGTCGGCATTCTCCTTAGCCCTTCAGTCTGCAGTGTATGATGATGATCCCGAGATAGAGAAGCGCGAGATGAAACTGCGACAGATCATCCTTTCGGCATCCAGTGCCTTTGTGGGCAAAACCATTATTGAGAGCCGCATACGTGCCGACTACAACTGCATGATTGTGGGCATAGAAGAGGGGCATGAGCATCTCTCGCAGGTAAACCCCAGTCGCCGCCTCGAGCAGGGCGACATACTGTGGGTGGTGGGCGAAGAGGCCGATCTCAACAGATTATTGAAAGATTAAGATGACAGAGTTCGAAAATTTTTTAATTCCAAACTATTTGAATTATGAAAGAAGAAATAGACAATACATCTCTCTATCAGAAGTTGCAGTCGGCACGCTACAAATTTGGGGATTACAAGAAAGAAAATCTCGGTGAGGGAATGATTCTAGTTGAAGAACTGAAGGGAGGTTATTGGAAACCACGATACTTGATAGATAACGAAGCGGAAACGGCATGTGAGTTCATGAACTCTGATTATTGTTTGCTCACCGTTACAGCCGATGATATCGCGTGGGAGACAAGGCAATCACGGCAAACATTGTCAATGCTATTGCCGCTGTCAATGTCAGGGGCAGAAGCATGATGAGAAAAGTATCTTTAGGGCGATTCATTATCAGCTTGATGTTGATTGTTATAGCAGTGCATCTGTGAGTGACCAGTAAAAGAAAGCCTCTGGATTGCCCATCCTTAACTTGTTCAGTTTCGTAGTCAGTCCGCCACTTATCGTCATATCTGATACCGACAAGGGATTGCCATTGTAGTGTCTGACCTCACGGATGCCTTTTTCCAACAGCGTTGCGAGATAGGCAGCTTTGGCTGAGTCTGCAATTGCATCCTCTATCTTATAGTTCTGCTTGTACATGAAAGGACGTATGCTTGTGATGCCTTTCTGGAGCAGGGCGAATTTCTCCTTATCCAAAAATCCTCTTGTGGAGATATTCAGGGCTGTCTGTCTGATGTCTTCATAGATGAGAGACACATCATTCGTGGGCAGCCCCCTATAGCCAAGTTCTACCGGTGCAATCTTTGAGAATGCTGCTTCTGTGATGGTGAGATTATCCACACGATCGAAAAGTCTTCCTACATCATACAACTGCTTGATGATTTCAAGGGTCGCCAGTTTGTCGTTCTTGTAATAGGGAATACCTGTGGTCTCGGGTGCAAAGGCTGTCAGTTTGTCACCAAGAATGTCTCCAATGGACGGGACTTTGACCAGCGGGCATTCTCCAATCATTACTATCAGTTCACTCTGGATAGGCACACGCTCCACCTGCTGATAGTGGCAGTCCTCATACAGTACGTCCAACAAGATGTACGATGTCCTGTCCATGTTAGCCTTGAAAGCTACCTGATAGAAGAATTTGGAATGGCTTTTGGGCACATCCGTCCCAGCCTGTTTCCGTTCCACAAGCTTATAGTCAATGAATCCGCAATCCGCATACGAGGCAAGATATTGCTCGATGTCTGTACCCGGCGGACACATGATGTCGATGTCTATCGACAAACG
>JALFPC010000124.1 GCA_022782305.1 Prevotella sp.
ATTTTAAAAATTACACAATTTTCCCTTTCAAAAACCGCGTATATGCGAAGGTAGCAAAAAAGTTTACCCTAACACTCAAAAAAAGTGTTTTTAGCTTAGTTTTAGCGTTTCGAGAATCGTATTGTAAAATAGGGATTATAAATAGTGGGAAACATAGAAAATTAAATGATCACGAAAGAAAAAAATAGAACTGGTACAGTTTTTTGATCATTTAATTCTTGGAAAAGTACCTATTTGAGCGTTTTATTTGGTAGTAAAAGACCACAAAAAGCAACATGGTAAAACTTATACATTTCAACCATGTTGCTTATTATCAGCATTTTAAGTTGTTAAGGGCTGATTTTGAGTGATCAATATTCGTCCTCATTAAACAGGAAATCTTCCTTAGTAGGATAGTCTGGCCAAATATCTTCGATACTTTCGTATACGTCGCCTTCATCTTCTATTTCCTGCAAATTCTCCAATACTTCAAGCGGTGCGCCTGAGCGTATCGCATAGTCTATAAGTTCATCCTTAGTTGCTGGCCAAGGTGCGTCTTCCAGTTTTGATGCTAATTCAAGTGTCCAATACATAGTTGTTAGATTTAATTTGCCGCAAAAGTAATAAAATAATTCTTATTTGCAAGCATTTACCCATATTTTTTCCTCTATCTTTGCTGATAAATTAATTTTTTTCGCTAAAACGAACAAATAATCAGATAATCTATTAATATATTTGAGTATTTCAGCAGAAATAGTTGTCGTTTGTGACAGGGCTACCACGCGTCTCTCCGCTCTTCGGCATACAGCCCTTGCCACATGGGCTTGTGCTGCAGCACGGCAACCGCCTGGCAGAATGAATCCCTGGAATTCTGAAAATAGGGCATTGCACTCGTCTATTCTCTGTTCCATCCATTCCACTTCTCCTTCGGGCATTCGGCATGATGGGTAGAGGGGAGTGGTGGCTTGGTCAGTGGCCAGATGGGAGCATACATTGAACAGGGTGTTCTGTATGCGGAATATATTGTTTCTGTCGTCGTCCTCAGCCATTTCTGCTGCGAGCAATCCCAGATGACAACTCAGTTCGTCCACTGTGCCATAAGCTTCAATTCGTGCATCTGATTTTGAGAGCCGTGCGCCTCCCACTATAGCCGTGGTACCCAGATCGCCTGTCTTAGTATATACTTTTGTTATCTTCATATTTATGATATAAGGTGTATTGTTTGGTTAATATCATATTAATTGTCTTGGTTAGAAATTGACGGTGTAATGTGCCTTGTGCAAACCAGTATTAATGAATACCACTCCCATGTGATATAGGTCGAAGGTCACATCTATACCATCGCGCAACGCAAAATCGTGCCATTGCTTACGATGGAATGGGCTTTTTTTGATATTTTCTGCTATGATCACCTTGCGTTCATTGGTATTGCCCACCATCATCCTTTCAGCGTTTTCGTCCAGCTGCTTAGCGTCGGTGATGAGGAGTTGCGTCTGCCTAATGTCGGCATCTTGCGATACAGTAGCACAGCGGCATCCCGCCAGGATATAATCCTTTCGCCAGTCATCGTCATCCATGCAGAGTAATACGTGTGCGGGTTGCAGATAGTTGGCCAGTCTCAGATAGAACTCACCGCACCTTATTGTTGCTGGTCCTTTAGCCTTATGTTTCTTCCTCAGTTTCTTATATGCATAATAAGGGTAATGTTCGTTTATCACGTATCGGATAAACGAATAGGCAAATGGCGACTGTACGCCGAAGCCCCTGCAGTATCGCCATCGCATCATCCATATAATCCAAAGCCTTATGCGCTCTATCATCTATCATAATAACGATGATAACAGAGTTTTATTTTGTTGCCTCAAGCAAAAAACACGCTATTGTGTGCTTTGCACCACTGGAAAGAGGTAGTGCTTGCGCTGCGGATTGAAGTCGAGCATCCACTGGTCTATGATGATATGATGGTCGAGGGCCTTGATTGTTATGGTATGCTCGCCCTTGGTGATATTGTCTAATTGCAAGGTCTTGACGGCTTGTCCGCGTAGCACGTTTTCCTTCCATCCCTCGCTGCGGAATTTCTCCTTGAGCGAGAATACAACGGGTTGGCCATCGTCTATGGTAACGCTGAAACGCAGGTCGCCGCCATCATTGGGTTGCGTGGGTATGAGGGCTGTATGGAGTACTGCCTTGCCTGACTTATCTGTGGTGATACGATAGCTGAGCGACTGACCCTTGGGCAACGATACAGCCTGCATGCTATGTCCGAGCATTTTTACAATCTCTGCTCCCCCTGTCTGCCCATCCCACTGACTGGCATTGCGCGCTATGGTGCCATCGGTGACTGTCAATGGCGAACAGTTAGGATTTTTGACTTTAGATAGATAGTATTCCACTTCCTTGTCGTTGAGCAGTGTGGGCAACACAGGTGCTCCACCCACGGGCAAGTCTCTGGGGCGCATGTTCATAGATCTGCGCCATTTGCCGCCAGACATGGTTTCATTGTAATACTCCGTCATACGACGTATGCGCTGATAGGCATCCTGGCTCTTGGCAGCACTAATATTTATCTGCTGCTGCATGTCAAATATCCCCTTGGTGGCGCTACCATTTGCCATCTGACGGGCACGCTGGGCTTCCAGCAACTTGGTAGCATTGGCTGAGGCTGACAATACGGGATAGAGAACGGCGGCATAATAGGCATCCTTGAGTTGTGGGCGAACTTTCTCAGCTGCCTTCTCCACAATGGCGGCAACATGACCAAAACGGTAGAGATAGTCATCCAATTCGCCACCAAAGGCGGTGGTGCTAAACTGCGTGTTGCGCACGGGACTGAGTCCGCGGTCATACGTTACCCTCGACAGTTCAGTCTGGCTCCATCCCAGGAATTCGGGGCGGCGCTGACCGCAAAGGCGATAGTACTCATGCATGGCGGGATAGATGGCATTGCCAACCTCCTGACCAAACTGTCGGCAGAGCCAGCTACGGAAATGGTCATCTACAGTAGATGCCGTCACGATGTTGATATTCCATGCCATGTCGAGGAAGAGTTCAATATCATACCCCGCCACTTTAGGGTCATGAACATTGGCTATCCAGAGCTTGCGCACGTTATGGTCGTAGGCTGCTTTCATCTCATTGTATATCAGTCCAGGCTGAGTAGTCGTGAGCCACAAATAGTCGTGCGGCCTACCCCAATAGCTCAGATGGTAATAGACACCACCGCCACCCCTGCGCTGCTGCTCCTGACTGTTTGACAGGCGCGTCATATAACCATAGTTGTCGTCGCACCACATCAGGGTTACATAGTCGGGCACCTTTAGACCGCGCTCGTATATCTCAAGCACTTCCTTGTATGGCACGAACACCTGCATCTGCTTCTCTGGCTTACCTATATACCTGGAGATGAGTGTCTGCTGGTCGTCGATAACCTGTTGCAGGGCTTCAAATTTCTCTTTCATAGTCTTCACCCCCTCCATGGACCCGTCGTGTATGCCGCGCATGCCAATGGTAAACATATTGCCGCCTAACGACCCTTTCACTTCCTTGAGTCGCTCCACCCAATAGTCGGTTACAACCTGCTTGTTGGTGATATAATTATATGGACCACGCTTCTTCACATCCCATTCCTCCACATTATTGCGTAGCAGGGGTTCGCAATGCGAGGTGCCTATGGCTATGCCGCAACTGTCGGCCATGGCTTTGGCACCAGGGGTATTGAAGAATGCTACAGTACCTGGATGCATGGCAGGCCATATGGCATTAGCTCGCAGACGCAGGAGCAGTTCAAACACCCTGCGGTAGGTCTTTGCACTTATCAGTCCGAATGACGATGGGGCGTAAGTGTCGTAACTCCATGGGCGTAGACTCCAGTCCTCGTCATTGAGGAAGATGCCGCGCCATTCTACCGATGCTCCCTGCATGGTGGCATAACCAGCGGGCAGAGTAAGCAGGCTCTTGCGTTCTGGCACCACATCACCCCACCATACCCAAGGGGTCACGCCAGCCATTCGCGACAACTCAAGCAGGCCATAGGCGGTACCTCTTCCATTGGCTCCTACTATATATATCTTGCCTGCCACCACCTTTATGCAGAATCCATCGGTCAGTGTAGCAAGGCTATCTACATCTATACCTTGCTGCTCCAGCATACGTTTGGCAGACTTATCACTCTTGTCGAGTTGCATTATTTTTATGCTTGCCTTATTCCATGTGGTCTGCTTGGGGCACTCGGCAGTCACGTCCATCATATCCTGGCAGAACAGCCCCTCTGCCACTTTCACTACAGGATCATAATGGCCATATACGCCATAGGTTATTGGCACGGATGGTGACCACCATACAATCTTGTCAGAAGCAGAATTGCCATAAGCTGCAGACATCTTGTCTGAAGCCATAAGATACTGTGGTGTGGTCATTGCCATCACCAATATCATGCTCATAACAATAGTTGTTGCCCAATGAACAATTGTTTTTCTCATATTCTTTGATGGATGTTATGATAGTATTGTTTTAGTTGTGATGCAAAATTACACATAATCATTGATAAGCACAAGTATTTTTATACAATAATATGGAAAATAGTGCGAAAAAAGTAGTAATAATGATATGACTTTTGATTTAATTACACATATTTTATAGAATAAATCTTATCACTTTTGATTCTTATTTGTAACTTTGCGCTCACTGCTGCAACAAAATATTACACTATATGAAATAAGGTGCGGTTGTTGCCGCACCTTATTTCATATAGTGAGTCAAGGGTGACGCGGATTTACGTCACCCTTAGATTATTTGTTTAGAACTCTGCTGTCTTTGGAGTACGTGGGAATGGGATGACATCACGGATGTTTGCCATACCAGTGACAAAGAGGATGAGACGCTCGAAACCGAGACCGAAACCGCCATGAGGGCATGTTCCGTATTTGCGGGTATCGAGATACCACCACATATCCTTCATAGGGATATCGCGAGCCTCTATCTCGCTTATCAGTTTGTCATAGTTCTCTTCACGCACACTACCTCCGATAATCTCGCCAATCTGAGGGAACAGCACATCGGTGCCTTGCACGGTCTTGCCATCCTCATTAATCTTCATATAGAAAGCCTTGATCTCCTTGGGATAGTCAGTCATGATGACAGGCTTCTTGAAGTATTCTTCAACGAGATAACGCTCATGCTCGCTGGCAAGGTCCATACCCCAGCTTACGGGGAACTCAAACTTGCGACCCTTAGCCACAGCCTCCTCCAGTATCTTGATACCCTCAGTATAAGGGAGACGCACAAAAGAGTCGGTGAGCACGCTGTGCAAACGATCGAGCAGGGTCTTGTCTATCATCTTGTTGAGGAACTCAAGGTCGTCATGGCAATTGTCCAAAGCCCACTGCACACAATACTTGATGAAGTCTTCCTCAAGGTCCATAAGGTCGTCGAGGTCTATGAATGCCACCTCGGGCTCTATCATCCAGAACTCGGCAAGATGTCGAGGAGTATTTGAGTTTTCAGCACGGAACGTTGGACCAAAAGTATAGATGGCACCAAGGGATGTGGCTCCAAGCTCACCCTCGAGCTGACCGCTCACAGTGAGTGATGTCTGCTTGCCGAAGAAATCATCATCATAGGTAATCTTGCCATCCTCATCCTTCTTAAGGTCGTATAGGTTCTTGGTGGTAACCTGAAACATCTGACCTGCACCCTCACAGTCGCTGGCTGTGATGAGAGGAGTATGGAAATAGAAGAATCCATGATCGTGGAAATACTTGTGTATGGCTATGGCCATGTTATGACGGATGCGCATCACAGCACCGAAGGTGTTGGTACGCAGACGTAGATGACCATGCTGGCGCATATACTCAAAGCTTTGGCCTTTCTTCTGCATAGGATAGTCGCTGCCACATGTGCCATAGAGCTCTATCTCCTCACACTGTATCTCCACGCTCTGGCCTGCACCCTGACTCTCAACGAGAATACCCGTGGCACTGATACACGCACCTGTGGTAATCTGCTTGAGCAGAGCCTCGTCGAAACGTGTGGGGTCTACAACCAACTGCACATTCTTGATGGTGGAACCATCGTTGAGTGCTATGAAATCCACTGACTTGCTGCTTCGATGGGTTCTGACCCATCCCTTCACGTTGACAGTGGCGCCATAGTCGGTGCGCTGCAACATGTCAGTAACCTTTGTTCTCTTTATACCTTTCATGTTTAGTGTCGTTATTGTTATGTTTACTCATAAGCACCCATACGAAGGCGGTCTACCTCTTCCTCGGTGAGATAACGCCAGTCGCCACGGCGAAGATTCTTCTTAGTAAGACCGGCAAATAGCACGCGGTCAAGCTTGGTAACCTTATAGCCCAGACTCTCGAAGATGCGGCGCACAATCCTGTTTTTGCCACTGTGGATCTCTATGCCTACCTGTTTCTTGTCTGCAGGATCTGCATATTCCACAGCATCTGCCTTTATCTCGCCATCCTCAAGTTGGATGCCATCACGGATCTGCTGTAGGTCGTGGGCAGTAACGTTCTTGTCGGTATACACATGGTATATTTTCTTCTTGAGGAACTTAGGATGGGTGAGCTTGCTGGCCAGGTCGCCATCATTGGTGAGCAGGAGCACACCTGTGGTGTTGCGGTCAAGACGGCCAACGGGATAGATGCGCTCTGTGCATGCATCCTTGACTAAGTCCATGACAATCTTGCGCTGCTGTGGGTCATCGCTTGTGGTGACATAATCCTTTGGTTTGTTGAGTAGCACGTATACTTTCTTCTCGAGAGATACAGGCTGGTCGTGGAACTTAATTTCATCAGTACGCATTACCTTAGTACCGAGTTCTGTTACCACCTCACCATTCACTGTAACCACTCCTGCCTGGATAAATTCATCTGCCTCCCTGCGACTGCAAACACCGGCATTGGCAAGGAACTTATTCAAACGGATTGGCTCGTTTGGATCGTAGTTTTCCTCCTTATATTCTATACGCTTCTTCAAGCTGTATTTTGCATTTGGATCATAGTCGGCGCTATGCTGACGATAACCGCCACGGTTGTTATTGTAGCCGCCACGGTTGTTGTAGCCACCACCGCGGTTATTATTGTAGCCACCATGGTTGTTGTAGCCACCACCACGGTTATTATTGTAGCCACCACGGTTATTGTTGTAGCCACCACGGTTGCTGCCATAGCCGCCATCCTGATTGTTAGTACCATAGTTGGGGCGGGCATTATAACGATTATTGCCATAGCCCTGCTGGCCATAGCCACCACGGTTGTTGTAGCCGCCACCACGGTTGTTATTGTAGCCACCACGGTTGCTGCCATAGTTGCCACGTGGGTTGTTGTAGCCGCCACGGTTAGAGTAACCACCCTCACCATTATTAAAACGGTTTGAGTATGATGGGCGCTGAGGGGCACCGCTTTGGAGGCCTGCTCCGAACCCTTCGGGACGGAATCCTCCCTCTTCTTGTGCTGGTCGGTTGTAATTACTGCGCTCTGAGTATGCACGCTGCGCGTGGATACGGGGGCGTGGTGAACGTCCTGCTGCTGGACGATAGTTCTGATAATTGCCAGACTGGCCTGATGACTGATAACCTTCGCGGTTGCCTGCTGTGTAGTCGGCGGATGTGCTCTCGCCAAACTTCTTCTCGTTGTCTATATCCATATCATTTAATTGTTTTGTAGCCTCACGGCCTTGTTGATAATTATTGTTGTTGTCTCTGGTTATTTGTATTCTATTAATCTCTTTCTATATTAGATGCCTGTATAGGTATGTGGGGTTATCGACATAAGTTCGGCTTTCACCTCATCACTCACGTCAAGACCCTTTATGAACTCATGGATGGTGGACTCGGTCATCTTGGCATTGGTGCGGGTAAGAGCCTTCAGTGCCTCATAGGGGTGAGGGTATGCCTCGCGGCGCAAGATGGTCTGTATGGCTTCTGCCACCACTGCCCAGGTGTCGTCAAGGTCGGCGGCTATCTTGCCCTCGTTGAGAATGAGCTTGCCCAAGCCCTTGAGGGTACTTTCTATTGCTATCACTGCATGACCGAAAGGAACTCCTACATTGCGCAATACCGTTGAGTCGGTAAGGTCACGCTGCAAACGGCTAACAGGCAACTTGGCGGCTAAGAACTGCAAAAGAGCATTGGCTATGCCTAGGTTTCCCTCGCTATTCTCATAGTCTATGGGGTTCACCTTATGGGGCATGGCACTGCTGCCCACCTCTCCGGCCTTGATCTTCTGCTTAAAATAGTCCATAGAGATATACATCCAAAAGTCGCGGTCAAGGTCGATGATTATGGTATTGATGCGGCGCATGGCATCAAAGAGCGAACCAAGGAAATCGTAATTGCTTATCTGGGTGGTATACTGCTCACGCTCCAAACCAAGTTTCTCTGCCACAAAATTATTGCCGAATGATTTCCAGTCATACTGTGGATATGCCACCTTATGGGCATTGTAGTTGCCAGTGGCGCCACCAAACTTGGCTGTCAGAGGAATGGACTTCATGGCATCCAACTGCTGTCTGAGACGATAGGCAAATACCATAACTTCCTTGCCCAAACGGGTGGGAGAAGCGGGCTGGCCGTGGGTCTTGGCAAGCATGGAAACGTCTTTCCAATCCTCGGCATAAGCCTCCAACTGGGCGATAAGACGCTCAACCAAAGGATAGTATACATCTGTCAAGGCTTCCTTGATAGACAATGGCACGCTGGTATTGTTGATATCCTGCGAAGTAAGTCCAAAATGGATAAATTCCTTATACTCATCGAAGCCACCCATCTTGTCGAGTTGCTCCTTGATATAATACTCTACTGCCTTAACATCATGGTTGGTTACTTTCTCAATATCCTTTACCCTAACAGCATCGGATGGAGAGAAACTACGATAGATGTCTCTCAATGGTTCAAAAAGATTGTGGTCTATACCAGCAAGTTGCGGTAATGGCAACTCGCATAGCGTAATAAAATACTCTATTTCTACCCTGATACGATAGCGAATGAGTGCATACTCAGAAAAATAATCAGCCAATGGCTCTGTCTTGCTTCTATAACGGCCGTCAATAGGCGATACGGCGGTCAATGCATCTAATTCCATAATTAAAACTACGTGAAGGCTGTGTTGTGCCCCTTATTTACATTATTATATTTTGTATGTTAACTATTCTGCCGCAAAGGTAATCATTTTATGTGACTTTACGCAAAAAAAGAACGAAAAGTTTTTATCGTCTTGATAAAAAAACAAAAAACCTGATGCTAATGATTAGCAACAGGTCATCAGGGTGGGCGCTGAGGGATTCGAACCCCCGACCCTCTGCTTGTAAGGCAGATGCTCTAAACCAGCTGAGCTAAGCGCCCTTATGGCTTTGGATAAGTAAGTGGGCGCTGAGGGATTCGAACCCCCGACCCTCTGCTTGTAAGGCAGATGCTCTAAACCAGCTGAGCTAAGCGCCCTTACTTTTCTTAAGCGAGTGCAAAGGTATAGCATTTTTTTGAAACCACCAAACTTTTTCGCAATTATTTTTAGAAAATAATGAATTTTCTTTGATTTGGGTATACAAAAAAAGGTCGGCAGGAAATCCTGCCAACCTTTTTGTATACTATTTGTCGGTATTGCTTATTTGATAGCAACAGTAGCACGACGGTTGTAAGAAACTGGAGAGAGTGTGTTTACACCACCAGCAGCAACAACCTCGATGTTGTCACGGTTGATACCCATGTTAACGAGAGCGTCAGCAACAACCTTTGCACGCTTCTCAGACAACTTCTGGTTGAAGGCAGCGCTACCAGTCTTGCTGTCAGCGTAACCAGTTACAACAATCTTAGAATTGTTCTCCTTAGCCACAGCAACGAGGTCCTTAACATTCTGCAGATCCTTCTTAGAAGCAATCCTAGACTTACCGATGTTGAAGAATACAGATACAGGAGCAGCAACTACTTCCTTAACAGTCTGAACAACTGCAGCGGTCTCCTTTGGCTTCTGAGCCAACATGGTCTTCAGACGGTTGTTCTCAGCATCTGCGTCAGAGAGACGAGAGTTGAGGTCGTCGATCTGAGCCTGTGAGAGAGCTTTGATACCAGCCACGTCTGGAGTCTTGTTCCAAGTTGCCTTGCCGAGGTTGTAGGTCAAACCAACTTCAACATTGAGAACCTTGTCCTTGCTACCAATGCCACGGCTACCAGCACCTGGACGAGTATCGCCATCGAAGTCTGGCTCAAATACGCTATAGTTAACATCGAGGTTGACAGCAACCTTCTTGCTCAGACGGAATGTGTTGAGGATACCAGCATCAACACCCATAGCATATGTATTGTAGCTCATATTGCGACCAGCGCCAAAGCCTACGTAAGGAATGAAGTTCCATACGCGAGTGTCGCTATAACCACAGATCATGTTGCTAAGATTGAAGAGGATTTCCTCCTTCAATGTCCAGTACTTGCTTGCATTGAGTTCCTTGTCATCGCTAACAACACTGCGACCCCAGATACCATTGAATTTGGTACGGAGACCGAGGCCAGGAGTGAACCACTTACCAATGGCTACAGAGAAGCCAAGATTAGTACGATAGTCCTTGAGAGGGCTATTAGACAGTCCCCAATCGTCAGTCTCAGCGCTATTGTAGAATGCAGATCCTACAACGTTTGCCTGAATAAACCAATTGCTCCAGAAGGAGTTTGTAGACACGCTGTACTTTTCAGTAGGGTCTTCATTGTTCTGAGCCATACCAGCCACAGAAACGCTAGCAAAAGCCAGCAACATTAAAAACTTTTTCATACTTATACTAATATAATTAAAATTGCCTTTTACGAATCGTACTGCAAAAGTACACATTTTTTCAATACACTCCAACTATTATTGCAAGAATTTTCATTTTTGCACAAAAAAAAGTGATAAATCGAACATTAATATGCTTTTTTGCCCTCTATCGTGGTTATTTAGCCCATCAATTGCTCGATATCTTTCTGTGCAAATATGCATAGTATGGTCTTGCCATCGGGGGTATAATTAACGTTTGAGCATCCGAAGAGTTGGTTTACGATATTCTCCATCTCCATATTGTTGAGCACCTCGCCTTCTGTTACAGCTGAGCGCTGAGCCATGGTCAAGGCTATGGATTTTCGTATAGCCTCGGCGCCATTAGATATACCCTCGGCTGCGTCGATAACTATCTCATGGAGCAGGACTGAGTGGTTGACTCCCTCAAGTCCTGCTGGCACACCATTGAGGCTATAGGCATTATGGCCCAAATTTTCGAGTTGATATCCTATGGCTGACATCTCCGGCATGAGTTTGTCTGCCACAACAGCCTCCGAGGGCGAGAACTGAATCAGTTCAGGAAACAGGATCTTTTGGGTGCGTGACGTCTGCGATGTCATCTGCGCTAAATAGTGCTCGTATTTTATCCTCACGTCGGCCCTATGCTGATCAATAATCATGAGTCCCGACTTGACGGCGGTCATTATGTACTTTCCTTTATATTGGTAATGTGATGGAGATTTCTCTTCTACAGCCAGCGTGGTAACCTTTGATTCACATTCTACGACAGACTGGTCATCATCAAAAAGGTTGGTGCTCTCCATGGGTTTCTCCTTCATGGTATTGTCGAGCACATCATACATCTGCTGCCATCCGTCATGTGGAGCCTGTCTGTTTTCGTGATGCACGTTGAAGGGATTATAGGTTGGACTGAAGGTAGTGGCGGGTTGCATGATATTATAATTGTCATTGCCCAACACTGGTATCTCAGGCTTACCTTCGGTATCGAAATCTATTGTAGGTACTTCACAGAATTTGCCAAGGGCATCCTTGACCGCTGCTGTGAGTATCTGCCATATCACCTGCTCGTTTTCGAATTTTATCTCTGTCTTGGTGGGATGGATATTTACATCTATATCTGTAGGTTCCACTTCGAAATAGATAAAATAAGGCACATGCATGCCCACTGGCACCATCCGCTCAAATGCGCTCTGCACCGCCTTGTGGAAATAGGGGTGCTTCATATACCTGCCATTTACAAAGAAATACTCATGCGAGGCTTTTTTGCGCGCACTCTCGGGTTTGCCCACAAAACCTGTGATGCGACACATTGAGGTTTCCACTTCCACGGGCAGCAGGTCTTGGGCCAACTTCTTTCCGAAGAGTTCGGCCACTCTGTGTCTTACTGTTCCCTTGTGGAGATTGATTAGTTCGGTACCATTGCTGATCAGTTGGAATTCAATCTCTGGATATACGAGTACTATCCTCTCGTATGCGGTCATGATATTATTGAGTTCGGTGGCGTTTGACTTGAGGAATTTCCTCCTTGCTGGTACATTATAGAAGAGATTATCTATCTTGAATATGCTGCCTACGGCACATGCCACGGGTTCTTGTCCCGTCACCTTTGACCCTGCTATGCTCAGGCATGTACCCACTTCATTGTCTACAGTGCGGGTTTTGAGTTCCACCTGTGCCACCGCCGCCACAGAAGCCAAGGCCTCACCCCGAAATCCCATGGTATGGAGATTGAAGAGATCTTCAGCCTTGCTTATCTTGGATGTTGCATGGCGCTCGAAAGCCAAACGGGCATCGGTTTCTGTCATGCCCTTGCCGTCATCGATTACCTGAATGGATGTGCGTCCAGCATCGGTGACCACTACGATAATCTTAGTAGCCCCCGCATCTATGGAGTTTTCCACCAGTTCCTTGATTACCGATGCGGGTCTTTGTATCACCTCTCCGGCAGCTATCTGGTTAGCTACCGAGTCAGGCAGTAACTGTATGATATCTTTCATTCTTTGCTGTTGTCGTGAATAACATGTTAGTCTTAGTTAAGTGTAGGCAGGGGAGCAACCTTACGTTTCACCTCCTTGAGTTCGCTGCCGCTTTTCTTGGGCCTCCAATTGAAGATATCGTCTTTGTTTAATGGTCTGACATAATCGAACCAGGCAAACGTGGACAGGAATTTCTTGTCGGCGGGTACTTGAGAGATGGGATACATCACGCCTTCCACCTGCGGTGTCCATATCTTGCTCATCTTCCTGTTTTCGAGGAATATCTTCATCCTGCTTGTTTCCATGCGGTTGAGGCCGATGATGGTGCTGTCGGCATCGTCTACCACGTAATAGGCTGCCACCACGTTATCCACGGCTTCAGCCTCACGGATTTCTCCGTTGTTGAAATATGCGAACATGTCTATGGATGCCACCTGGTTAAAATGCACGGTGTCAGGCATCTGCTCTACCGACAACGCCTGCCTAAGCACATGGGCGCGACTAACCGTGGAGTCATTCATGTAAACCCTTATCTCCTCGCCGAGCAACTGCTGGTTGTTGTTCCACACTATCGGATCGCGATACATGGTCATGCATGAGTCAAGGGAGTTGTAGACAAGCGAGTCACAGACTGCCTGCACATCCACCCTGTATGCCCTCACCTTATTATAGGCATGTATCTTTCGGTATACACTGTCGGTATTGATATTGAAAGTATAGAGTTTGAAGGTGTCGGCATGCATATACAGCGAGTCGTGCTGCGAGTAGTCTATGACCAAAGCTCTTTTTGTGGCCATGGCATAACCAATGCGTCCATCATACCAGCAATAGTCGCTCTTCATCATGTTCTTGTTGGTCTTATCTGTATATACAACATTGCCGAAGGCCTCGCCGGTACTATCTTTCTCGTTATAGAAGACACTGTCTCCCACAAGAGTCTTGTCATCATCATTGAGCACCGAGCGATCATAGAGCTTAGATGTTTTGGTATGGGTATTATAGTATCCATCCTGTGTAAAGATCTTACTTTTGCCGGATGTGATATGCGAAGGTCCAGTGGTGTGGGCTTCCTTGGTGTTGGTATCATAGAGCAGGGTGTCGCTCACGAGAAAGAAGTTGTCATCCTTGAGTCGAACATTATAATTGAAGCGCGCTTCCTTCAATTCAGTATCATATTCTCCCCAATCGGCTGTAAGCACAGCGGTACCATCCACCATCTTTCCTCCTTCAAAAAAATAAGCCAATCCGTAGAGACGGTCATAATTGAGACTATCGGTATAGAGGGTGGTCTTGCGATTTTTCATAACCACATTATACCTGGCCTCAGCCATCTGTTCGTCACCATCGTAATAGGCATAGTCGCTGAAGAGCGACAGCGTGTCAGCCTGGAACATCCTCACATGTCCCCATGCCTCAAAGGAATTGGTGCCCTCATAGAAATGGGCACTGTCGCAAAGCAGGCGTGCGCCCTTGTGTCTGAACTCAACATTCCCATTGAGGATCTGGGCATCGGCATTCTTATAGGCATCAAAGAAGAGACGGTCGGAATGCACGAGGTATACACGCTCGTCGTCAGCCTTCCGCACCTTCTTTCTATGGGGCCTCACCGACCACACGGCACAAAGTCCAAACAGGCATAGAACCACCAATGCTATGATTCTATGCCCGCAGATATATCGAGTATTGTTCCTTCTTGTCATTTGATCCAACCTTCGTACTCAAACTTGCAATCCTTATATCTGTCGTTTACTCTAATATAGGTATTCTTTATCTTGTCTGCCACCCATTGCTGCATCTTCTCTTCCTTTCGTTTGGCCACTACCACAGCCTGCATAATCTGGAAATCCTCTGTAATGGTAGCCTTATGGGCATCTATGCGGTTTTTGAGTTTCACTATGGCACACACAGTCTTACCCCTTTCGTTGATCATCTTGAATGGTGACGACACCTCACCTATTTTCATCGTATCTACTACCTTGGCCACTTCTGCCGGTAGGTCCTGCATCTCAAATTTCGACATGCGCGTACCCCTGGTCATATCCATCTTTGACATAAGTCCATTATTGTTACGGGTATCTTTGTCATCGGAAATGAGCGAAGCACCTGCCTCAAAGGTGAACTTGCCTGCCACGATATCCGTTTTTATTGAGTCGAGACGAGCAAGAGAGGCATCAACGGCCTCGTCGGGCACTTGTGCCGTCTTGAGGATATGTCTGACCTTTATCTTGTCTCCTCTCTTCTCCATTAACTGGATGATATGGAAACCAAACTCAGACTCCACAATCTTCGACACTTTCTTCGGATCGGTGAGATTGAAAGCCACTGCGGCAAAAGCAGGGTCGAAAGTAGTTCTGCCAGCAAAGTCTAGTTCTCCTCCCCTACGGGCCGAAACAGGGTCTTCAGAATAGAGACGAGCAAGGGTAGAGAATGAAGACTCTCCACTTTGTATCCTCTCGGTGAAATCACGCAGTTCGTCTTTCACCCTGTTAATTTCTTCTATCGGAATCTTGGGAGTCTGGGTGAGAATCTGTACTTCCACTTGAGTAGGTACAAATGGTATACTATCTGCAGGTAGATCCTTGAAATAGCGTCTCACATCAGACGGTGTAGCTGTCACATCCTCCACGAGTTTCATTTTCATTCTCTGTGCCAGCATCCTGTCCCTTACCACATCATGAAGTTCAGTGCGCAACTGCGTGACACTTACCTTCTTATACTCCTCAAGTTTTTCCTTGGAACCAGCCTGTGAAATCCAGAATTCAATCTGCTGGTCTATCTCGGCAGCCACCTCAGACTCAGTAACCTCCACACTGTCTATGGCAGCCTGGTTCATAAAGAGTTTCTGCAGAGCTATCTGTTCTGGTATGGCACAGTCAGGGTCGCCAGTCCATTTCATGCCTTCCATGGCGGCCTGCAGACGCATCACCTCAACATCAGACTTGAGGATAGCCTCGTCTCCTACCACCCATATTACCTCATCCACAATATTGGCATCGGTATTGTCATCAATGGGACTGGCTGCCATTGCAAACAATCCAGAAACAGGCAAAGCCACAGCCAGCCCTAAGCCCAACATACTCTTATTCATTTAGTTATGCTTGTTTACTGTTTTCAAAACCTCTTTATCTACCTCCACAGCATATCTGCTCCTAAGGTCGGCAACCCATTGCCTCTCCAGTTCATCCTGATAATCGGCTATAACCAAACCCTTGACATCGGTATATGCCTCCGGACCTTTCTTCAGTACCTTACCATACACTCCATCAATGGGGTATCCTTTTGTTTCTGTTACTGTAGTGTCAGCCTTGAAGATCTCACGGTCTACAAGCGCATTGTCTCCTTTTTTAAATATTCCCTTTTCTACTCTCACCCTAATGATAGAGTCCGAATTGAAGGTGGTGCGCAATGCCTCTGCCCATTTGTCAAAAGCCAATTTCTTGACACATTTCTTCACTGCCTTAGCGTCTGCATCATTCTTGACATGGTATGCCATACCCTTGAAACGAGGTTCCGACCATGCATATTTCTTCTTGTTCTTCTTGAAGAAAGATTCAAGGGCGGCATTATCCTTGGCAGCCTTGTCCCAAACCATGCGATTGCTTATTTCATACATCAGCAGACCATCATAATACTCCCTAATAAGGTTTTTGAACTCTGGATCAGCAGCCTGTAGAGAATCTGCTTTCTGCTGCATTATCTGCTCGGATGTATACTTGCCTTCAGCTGCCTTTACCAATGCTGCCACCTTGCCATTGGCTATGCTCTCTCTGACATTCCTCCGCTCGAGGAACTGGAGTATATTGGTGCGCAATGAGTCGTATGGTTCAAGTTGCTTGCGTCCTTTCATCAATATGATATGATATCCTGCAGGTGAAAGGAATGGAGCACTCATCTCTCCCTCCTGAAGCGAATATGCAACCTTTTCAAAATCGGGGAATGTTTGGTTGGGACCTATCCATGGCAGTAGTCCCCCATTGCGAGCAGAACCAGGGTCTTGCGAGAACTGCTTGGCCAAAACGGCAAAGTCGGCTCCTCCCTTAAGCAGGGAATAGATGGAATCGATGGTTGCCTTAGCCTTGTTCTTGTCAGCCTCTGAAGCCTGTTGGTTCAACTGCAACAGAATATGTGCCGGTCTTACCAGGCCGCGCTCACCAATATTATTCTTGGTATTCTCATACACCTTTTGTGCCTCTTTCTCCACATCAGCGTCAGTAACCAGCGATGGTTTGATCTGCTGGTCACGATACTGTGTAAATTCTGCCTTGAAAGACGCCATAGTGTCCATCTTTGCTTCCATGGCAGCTGCCACCTTAAGTTTGTAATTGACAAAGAGTTCGACATACTCGTCAACTGTTTTTTTGTCAATCACTCCCTCGGTATTATTTTTGTTGTATGAATACTCAAATTCTGAGCGAAGCACAGGTTGCCCGTTTATTCTCATGATCACGGGATCATTCTGTGCAATTGCCGACACTGACATTGCGAGTAGTGCGGCAACCATATAATTGCGTTTCATTCCTATCTGTATAATTGCTTAGTCGTTAGGGCGCGAATAGTTGGGCGCCTCACTTGTTATTGAGATATCATGCGGATGGCTCTCAAGCACACCAGCATTTGTAATCCTTGTAAACTTGGCATTGTGGAGTTTATCTATATCAGCAGCACCGCAATAGCCCATGCCTGAACGCAGACCACCTATCAACTGGTATATAACCTCTTGAACGGTTCCCTTGTAAGGCACACGACCAGCAATACCTTCTGGCACCAACTTCTTCACATCCTTGGTGTCGCCCTGGAAGTAACGGTCTTTAGAGCCCTGCTCCATGGCTTCGAGAGAGCCCATGCCGCGATAACTCTTAAATTTTCGACCATTGAAGATGATTGTCTCGCCAGGACTTTCCTCTGTGCCAGCCACGAGAGAACCGATCATCACACTACTGCCACCAGCTGCGAGTGCCTTGACGATATCTCCCGAATAACGTAGGCCACCATCGGCGATAAGAGGTACGCCAGTACCCTGAAGGGCTGTATAGACATCATAGACTGCCGACAACTGAGGCACGCCAACGCCTGCCACTACACGAGTAGTACAGATGGAACCTGGTCCAATGCCCACCTTGATAGCGTCGGCACCATTGTCAACGAGCAGTCTTGCTGCCTCGCCAGTAGCCACGTTGCCAACCACGATATCAACATTGGGGAATGACTTCTTGGCTTCCACGAGTTTCTCTATCACAGACTTGGAATGGCCATGAGCAGTATCGATAACGATAGCATCGGCACCAGCATCCACGAGCGCCTGCATGCGTTGCAAGGTGTCGGCAGTAACGCCCACACCGGCAGCCACTCTCAACCGGCCCTTGGTATCCTTGCATGCCATAGGCTTGTCTTTTGCCTTGGTGATATCTTTATATGTGATGAGTCCCACGAGATGATTATCCTTGTCAACCACGGGAAGTTTCTCTATCTTATTCTCCTGTAATATCTGTGCGGCTGCTGCAAGGTCGGTCTGCTGATCGGTGGTAACGAGGTTGTCCTTAGACATCACGTCATCTATCTTCTTGTCAAGATGGCGCTCGAATCGCAGGTCACGGTTGGTGACTATACCCACGAGATGGTTTTGCTCATCCACCACAGGAATTCCGCCGATATGGTATTCTGCCATCATATTAAGTGCGTCATTGACAGTTGAACCAAGGCGAATGGTCACGGGATCATAGATCATACCATTTTCCGCACGCTTTACTATGGCCACTTGTCTAGCCTGCTCTTCAATAGACATATTTTTATGAATAACACCGATGCCACCCTCACGTGCTATAGCTATGGCCATTTGCGACTCAGTGACAGTGTCCATGGCGGCAGTCACGAAGGGCACATTGAGAGAGATGTTTCTCGAGAACATTGTTTTCAACTCCACTGTCTTTGGCAGTACTTCAGAGTAAGCTGGAATAAGCAGGACGTCGTCAAAAGTCAGTCCGTCCATCACGATTTTATCTGCAATAAATGATGACATATTTATGAGTTATAAAATTATTGCGTGCAAATTTAGCACAAAAAAACCACATTCGTAGAAAATATTTTCAATAACTTTCTATATTAACACGATTTCACAATGTCAGTTAGCCATTTCTGATATGAACTTGATTCTAACGAGTCTTATTTCATCTTCAGAATAGTCATTGCCAAGTTCATCGAGTGCTGCTTCAATATCATCGGTTTCCGACTCGCGGAAATACTCATAGATATCATCCACGTGGTCATCATCCATTACCTCCTCAAGGAAGTAGTCGATATTGAGTTTTGTGCCTGAATAGACTATCGCCTCCACCTCCGTGAGCAGATCTTCAAATTCCATTCCCTTGGCATTGGCAATATCGTCGAGGGCCACCTGTCTGTCTATACTCTGAATGATATTCACCTTGAGCACAGACTTCTTGGCCACTGTCCTCACTCTGAGATCAGTCTGTCTCTCTATTTCGTTTTCATCACAATATTTCTTTATCAGACTGACAAATTCTGCAGCATATGGTTTGCGTATCTTTCCTTCACCCACGCCCTGAATATTCTTGAGTTCATCAAGAGTAACAGGATAGTCAGTAGCCATCTGGTCTATGGACACATCCTGAAAGATGACATACGGCGGTCTCTCCAGTTTGTTTGCCCATTTCTTTCTCAAATCCTTGAGCATAGAGCAGAGCACCGGGTCGAGTGCACCAGTGCCACCCACGGCATCGGGTGCATCATCATAATCGCCAAACTCGTTATCTTCAACGATCATAAACGACTCCGGGTGTTTCATAAACCTCTTACCCTCGGCAGTAATCTTGAGTAGGCCATAGTTCTCCACCTCTTTATGCAGATAGCCTGCAATGAGAGCCTGTCGGATGAGCGGGCTCCATATCTTCTCGTTGGCATCCTCGCCAGAACCGAACTCGGGCAGATCCTGATGCTTATGTGCCACTATCTCGTCTGTCTCTTCGCCTCGAATGAAGTCGATAACATAATCAGTGCGGAAATTCTCTTTTATGGCCTTGATAGCCTTTAGTGCGATGACCATCTCCTTTTCCGCCTCCACTTTCTTCTTTGGATGCAAGCAGTTGTCGCAGTTGCCGCAGTTGTCCTTGTCGTATATCTCTCCGAAATAATGCAGGAGCATCTTTCTGCGGCATACAGAAGTCTCGGCGTATGCTGCTGTTTCCTGCAGCAGTTGTCTACCTATATCCTGTTCGGCCACGGGCTTCCCTTCCATAAACTTATCCAGTTTCTGTAGGTCTTTATTTGAATAAAAGGTGATGCAGCGTCCTTCTCCCCCGTCACGTCCAGCACGTCCTGTTTCCTGATAATACCCTTCAAGACTCTTGGGGATATCATAATGGATCACAAATCTCACGTCGGGTTTATCTATGCCCATACCAAAGGCGATGGTGGCCACGATGACATCAATTCTTTCCATAAGGAAATCATCCTGTGTCTGCGAGCGGGTGGCGGAATCGAGTCCCGCATGATATGGAGAAGCCTTGATATCATTGGCCATCAGGATAGCAGCAAGTTCCTCAACTTTCTTCCTCGAGAGGCAATAGATGATGCCGCTCTTGTTTGGGTGCTGCTTGATAAACTTAATGATATCCTTGTCTACCTCCTTAGTCTTGGGTCTCACCTCATAATAGAGGTTCGGTCTGTTGAACGAACTCTTGAACTCATCAGCATCTGCAATGCCGAGACTTTTCTTGATATCCGTTCTAACCTTATCGGTAGCAGTGGCTGTAAGGGCTATGACGGGAGCATTGCCAATATCATTAATGATTGGTCTGATGCGCCTGTATTCGGGTCGGAAGTCATGTCCCCATTCTGATATACAGTGAGCCTCATCTATGGCATAGAAGGATATCTTAATAGACTTGAGGAATTCGACGTTCTCTTCTTTGGTCAGCGATTCGGGTGCCACATAGAGCAGTTTGGTGCGTCCCTCCCTGATATCCTTCTTTACCTGGTCTATAGCCGACTTATTGAGCGATGAGTTGATATAATGGGCTATGCCCTCCACATCACTGATATTGGAGATCACGTCCACCTGGTTTTTCATCAGCGCGATGAGTGGAGATACTACGATGGCTGTGCCCTCCATAAGGAGCGAGGGCAACTGATAGCACAAGGATTTTCCACCGCCAGTAGGCATAAGCACGAAAGTGTCACGATTGTTGAGCACATTCTGGATTATCGCCTCCTGGTCACCTTTGAATTTGTCAAATCCGAAGTATTTCTTCAGAGCTGTTGTCAGGTTTACATTGTTTGCCATAGCCTTATATATATAATAATGTATATCTGTATATTTGTTTTGCCGCAGTATGATATACGGTCAGAAACGGGTATTGTCAAATTGTTGTTTTGCGTATTCTGCTGTCACCTCAAAGTGGTCTGTCTTCTTGGATGGAGTTTCAAACATTGCCTCGGTCATAATATTCTCAACGATAGAGCGAAGTCCGCGTGCTCCCAATTTATATTCCACAGCCTTGTCTACGATGAACTGGAGGGCCTCATCAGTGAAGGTGAGTTTTATGCCATCCATCTCAAACAGTTTCATATACTGTTTGACAATAGAGTTCTTCGGCTCTGTCAGTATCTTGGTCAGAGTCTCCTTGTTGAGTGGGTTGAGGTATGTGAGCACGGGCAGGCGTCCGATGATTTCTGGTATGAGTCCAAAGGACTTGAGGTCTTGGGGCTGCACATACTGCAACATATCGTTTTTGTCCAGTTTCCTCACGTTCTGCACAGAATTATATCCCACGGTATGAGTATTGAGTCGTTGTGCTATCTTGCGTTCGATGCCATCAAAGGCTCCACCGCAGATAAAGAGTATATTTCTTGTGTCCACATGTATGTAATCCTGGTCGGGGTGCTTGCGTCCTCCCTTTGGTGGCACGTTGACCATGGTACCCTCAAGGAGTTTGAGCAACCCCTGCTGCACACCCTCACCGCTCACATCCCTGGTAATGGAGGGATTGTCGCTCTTGCGGGCAATCTTATCTATTTCATCTATAAACACTATTCCTCTCTCGGCAGCCTCCACATCATAGTCAGCCACCTGAAGGAGTCTCGACAGGATGCTCTCCACATCCTCTCCCACATATCCCGCTTCGGTGAAAACGGTAGCATCCACGATAGTGAAAGGTACATCAAGGAGTTTGGCTATGGTGCGTGCCAAGAGGGTCTTGCCCGTACCTGTGGTGCCCACCATGATGATATTGCTCTTTTCTATCTCCACTCCGCTGTCGTCGGTCTTCTGCTGGAGTCGTTTGTAGTGGTTGTAGACAGCCACAGAGAGGTATTTCTTGGCATAATCCTGCCCCACAACATACTCATCAAGGAATTTCTTTATCTCCTTGGGTTTGGGTATCTTCTTGAGTTTTGGCTTCTTGCCGGTCTTGGGTTTCCTGTCTTCAACAGGGTCTTCGCCTGCCATGCCCATTTCTCTCACCACATTATATGCCTGCATCACGCAGTCTGAACAGATATACGCATCTATGCCCGTGAGGAGCAGTGGAGCAGAACCTTCCGGTCTGCCGCAGAAACTACATTTCTTCTTCATTATAAGTTTCTTATCTCTTCTTGTCTGTAATTATTTCTTTTTTACCAGTACGTTGTCTACCATTCCGTAATCCTTGGCTTCCTGGGCTGTCATCCAATAGTTGCGGTCGGAGTCTGTCCAAACCTTATCAAAGGGTTGATGCGAATGTTCAGAGATGATATTATACAGTTCTTTTTTGCATTTCATTATCTCCTTGGCCTCAATCTCTATATCCGAAGCCTGTCCCTGTACGCCACCGAGTGGCTGATGTATCATCACACGACTATGGGTAAGAGCAGAACGTTTGCCCTCTTGACCTGACACAAGCAGCACGGCAGCCATGGATGCAGCCATACCTGTACATATAGTGGCCACGTCGCTCGTAATAAACTGCATGGTGTCATAGATGCCAAGTCCTGCCGACACGCTTCCGCCAGGTGAGTTAATATATATAGAGATATCTTTTCCTGGGTCTGTAGAGTCCAGATAGAGCAACTGGGCCTGGAGTGTGTTGGCAGTATAGTCATCAATAGGTGTGCCAAGGAAGATGATGCGATCCATCATCAGTCTCGAGAATACATCCATCTGAGTCACGTTCAACTGTCTTTCCTCGAGGATATAAGGGTTTAGATACTGTGACTGTGCCTTGATCACGTCATCGAGCACCATACCATTGATACCGTAATGCCTTGTGGCATATTTTCTGAAATCGTTCATGTCTTTTTCTTGCTTTTATATGATTATTGGGAACAAAAAAAGAGATTACCAACTCTTTTATATCCTGTTTTAAACACAAAGATAATAAAAAAGTTGGTAACCTCTATATAATTATCCGTTTTTTTTCAAAAAAAGATTATTTTTCCTGCATCATCTTGTTGAAATCATCCATTGAGACTGTCTTTTCGTTGAGTTTTACCACACTCTTGAGTGCGACGACGAGTTTGCGGTCGATAGCACGGTCAACGAAATTATCAACATTTTTCTTGTCCTTGAGCAGGCTGTCTGCATAATTGTCGAGATACTCATCTGGCACGTTTGTCATACCATACTGAGCGAACTGCATGCGTGCAGTCTCACGAGCTGCTGCCTTAACATCGGCATCCTCAACCTTGATACCATTGGCTACCACGAGCTGTTCCTTGATAAGGTGCCACTTAAGTTCCTTGATGCTTGCATCATAGTTGTCATCCACAAATTTCTGGTCCTTATCCTTATTATTGTTGAGCATGATGCGCTTGAGCAGTGCGTCTGGGAATGTAAGGTCGCCAACCTTATTCTCAGCATATGCGCGAAGATCGAGGAGGAACTTATAGTCTGAGTCTACATCAAACTGTGCCTTGATACCCTCAGCCACCTTCTCACGGAATGCCTTCTCGTCGGTAACCACATCCTTGCCAAACACCTGATCGAAGAGTTCCTGATTAACCTCTCCCTTGATGAAGCGTGAAACCTCAGTTATGAGGTATGTAAAGTCAGACTCCATGGTCTCCACCTTTTCCCTGTCTATCTTAAGCAACGAGGAAATCTCGCCTACGTTACCCTCATAAGCCTTCTTGGGGTTGAAGGTGATAACGCTACCAAGTTTGGCATTGTCGAAGAGGCTCTTCTGCTCATCCACCTTGATATACTCAGGCATTAACACTGCACCTTCCACCACGATACCATCCTCTTTGGCATTGCCCTCGGCATCCAGTTCGCGCAGGTCACCCTTGAGCATGTCATTCTGAGCGGGATCGTAGGTCTCCACCTTGTCATAGTGACCATTTCTTGACTGGAACATCTCTACCTGACGATTAACGATATCATCATCCACAGCAATAACGTTATAGTCGATGGTGTCATTACCGTCAAGGGTTATTGTAAACTCTGGAGCCACAGCTATATCGAATACAAACTCGAAGGGGCCGTCGCCCTCCATATTGAGTTCCTGCTGCTTCTCGAGGTTAGGCAGAGGTTCACCGAGCATCTGTATTTTGTTTTCGCTGATATAAGCATAAATCTTCTCGCCGAGCATACGGTTGATAACGTCTACCTTTACGCTGGTGCCAAACTGGCGCTTAATCATCGACATGGGCACCTGTCCTGGGCGGAATCCAGGGATATTGGCTCTCTTGCGATAGTCCTTCAAGGCTTTTTCTACATCAGCCTGATAATCATCTTTCTCGATTGTCAATGTCAAAAGTCCATTGACCTTGTCTGGATTTTCAAATGAGATATTCATCCTTTGTACTTGTTTATATTAATTCTTACTTTGATTTCTATGATTGATAAGATAGTTGTTGGCAACCAAGACCCACTATCCGCATTTGGGGTGCAAAATTACAGAGAATTGGTGTAACAACCTAATAATTACAGTTTTTTAACTCAAAATAAAGAATAATATTCAATCATTTGTTTATTCTGATGCAAAAATTGTACCTTTGCATCGAAATAAACATCATTTACAATAAAAAAGTATGAAAACATCAACTATAGAAGCGCTATCGCGCGAAGATATCTTCGCCCTAATAGGCAAGGAATGGATGCTCGTAACTGCGGGTTCTTCAGACTCTTTCAACACCATGACCGCATCGTGGGGCGGCATAGGATGGTTGTGGAACAAACCAGTGGCTTTTGTCTTCATCCGCCCAGAGCGCTACACCCATGAGTTCATAGAGGCTGCCGACCGCCTCACCCTCTCGTTTTACGGTGAGGAATACCGCAAAGTTCTGCAGTTGTGCGGCAGCAAGAGCGGCAGAGATGAAGATAAGGTGGCAGCAACAGGCCTCATCCCTCATATACTCTCCAGCGGAGCCGTCACCTTCGAGCAGGCCAGACTAACCATAGACGGACGCAAACTATTCAAGGTGCCCATGACAGCCGACTGCTTCGTAGACCAGGAAGTACTCAATCGCTGGTATAACAACAAACCAGGCGGTGGACTGCATGATATATATATCGTTGAAATAGAGCAGATATACGAGAGATGACCGGCAAGACAGACAGCACACCACTGAGCATCTTCCAACGACCATTCTTTGTCGCCCTCTTTGCCCTCACGGCTGCCATAGCCTGGGGATGGGCATATCCGCTCATCAAGTTAGGCTTTGGCGAGTTTGCCATCACCACTGAGATGACAGGCAGCAAGATGCTTTTTGCTGGCATACGCTTCTGCATCTCAGGATTGATAGTGCTGGCCATGGCGGCATCGGCACATCGCGATTTCTCAGTGCGCACCTCTTCGTCATGGTGGTATATACTGCTGTTTTGCATGATGAACACCACCCTGCATTATACCTTCTTTTATATAGGTTTATCGCATGCCGATGGTGCCCGCTCGGCCATACTCAATTCTCTGAGCGTCTTCTCGGTGGTCATACTCGCATGCCTCTTCTTTCGCAGCGACCGAATGACCATACGCAAGATGATGGGTTGCGCCATAGGCATTGCTGGCATCCTGGCTCTTAATATAGGGGGCAAGGAGAGCGGTGCTTTCACTATCATGGGCGATGGAATGATCATCCTCAATGCCCTCTGCAGTGCTACGGCATCACTGCTGACACGCGGACTGAGCAAGCGCATAGACGTATTTGTGGGCACTGGTTATAGCCTCGCCATTGGTGGTGCTCTACTCATACTGCCAGGACTGGCCATGGGCGGCACACTGCCGCAAATAACCATGTTCGGACTGCTCTATCTCTTGTTGCTCATAGCCATAAGCACCATAGGGTTCACGCTATACAACAAACTACTCACATGCAATCCCGTGGGCAAGGTGTCCATCTATAACTCACTCATTCCCGTAGTGGGAGCCATAACCAGTTGCCTCTGCCTCGGCGAAACCTTCTATTGGAAATATCTGCTTGCGGGTAGTCTTTCTGCAATTGGCATCTACATAATAAACAAAGGAAAGGCATGAAAAGATCAAAGAAACTCTGTATGCTGGTGCTCATCGGAATGATGGTCTGCACTACCAGTAGTATATCTTCGCAAACCATAAGTCCTTCATCGACACAATCTGCCAATGATATTAGCCGACATTTCTCCATCAGCCTCATCCCCGACTCCATACAACGATTAATAAAAGGTAAGAGTTATAAGGCCGACTGCACAATACCAATGAATGACCTAAGATATATACGCTGCTTGCATATCACCGCCGAAGGACAAACCAAGGAAGGGGAAATGATTGTAAACAAAAAAATAGCCCGACAGGTAAAAGAGATTCTCTATCAACTCTATATTCACCGCTATCCAATAGAGAGCATCCAACTCATAGACCACTGGAATGCCGACGACGAGCAATCCATGAGAGCCAACAATTCATCAGCATTCAATTTCAGATATATATCTCACACAAAAAAGGTGTCTAAACACGGACATGGAATGGCCGTGGATATCAACCCACTATACAACCCTTATCACAAACGACTCAAAAACGGCAAAGAAGTGGTGGAACCAGCCACAGCCAGACCGTATCTCAACCGAAAGAAAGAATTCAAATACAAGATTGAAGCCGACGACCTGTGCTGCCGACTATTCAAGAAATATGGGTTCTCTTGGGGCGGCAACTGGAAGACCATGAAGGATTATCAGCACTTTGAAGCCAACTTTTAAGCGATAGATTTGGCGTTTCAGAATATTATTGCTACCTTTGCAGCGGTTTTCAAAACGAAAGCTAAGGGGTGCTGTGCCTGTTGGCACGGCTGAGATCATACCCAACGAACCTGATACGGATAATGCCGACGCAGGGAAAAGGTAATTTTGGCTACCGCTCAACAACACTCCCTTTATTGAGTATTTAAATTTTTAGTATTACATGAAAAAGAATGTATTTATGATTGCTGCACTGGCGTGTGCAGCACAAGTGAATGCAGCAGAACCTGTAGACACAGCCAAGACAGTAATGCTGCAGGATGTTCAGGTAACATCTACACGCGCCGACAAGCGCACTCCCGTGGCCTTCACAAACATCACAAAGGCAGACATCAGCAAACTCAACATCGGGCATGACCTACCCATGCTGCTCTCGCTCACTCCATCAGTGACCACGACCAGCGACGCAGGCAACGGCATCGGCTACACTTCTATCAGAGTGAGAGGTGTAGATCCATCACGCATCAACATCACTGCTAATGGCATACCTATGAATGATGCTGAGTCTTCACAGGTATTCTTTGTAAACATGGGCGACTTCGCATCAAGTGTACAGAGCATGCAGATACAAAGAGGTGCAGGCACTTCTACCAATGGTTCAGGAGCATTCGGTGCTTCCATCAACATGCAGACGGAGAATATTGGTGTCAATCCCTTTGTAGGCATAGACATGAGCGCTGGCAGCTATTATACACATAAAGAAACCATGAGATTTGGCACAGGACTCATCAATGGGCACTGGGGTGTGCAGGGACGACTCTCAAATATCGGCAGTCACGGATATATCGACAGGGCACACACAAACCTCAACTCATACTTTATCCAGGCTGGATATTTCGGCGACAAGACAATGGTGAAATTCATCACCTTCAATGGCAAAGAGCAGACCTACCATGCATGGAATTATGCATCGAAATATGAGCAGAGCCTCTATGGCAGACGATACAACTCTTGCGGCGAATATTATGACAATGATGGTAACGTGCATTATTATGACGACCAGACCGACAACTACCATCAGCAGAACTACCAACTCATTTGGAACCAGATCATCAATCCTCAACTCAG
>JALFPC010000129.1 GCA_022782305.1 Prevotella sp.
TACCTTTGCAGCGTCGTAAGAGGAAAACCAAAGCCTCGAGGATAAAAATACGCAAAATACTTTTATATGGCAAAAAGATTGTTTTCACTTATTATGTCTGTCATGCTCTGCTCACTTAGCACATTGGCCGGAGTGATAGAAGGAGTAGTGACAGACGCTTCCAACGGCGAACCATTGATTGGCGCATCCGTGATGTATGCAGAAGGAAAAGGAACATCCACCAATATGGACGGACAATATTCTCTAAAATTGCCAAGGGGAAAATATCTGCTCATAGTTAGATACGTAGGCTACAAAACATGTACGAGAGAGGTAACAGTAGGCAATGATAAGATTACTCTCGACATAAGCCTCGATGCAGATAATGCCACCCTTGGCAATGTGGTTATAACAGGTGAGGCACGCCATAATACCGAGGCTGCCAACACCCGCGAGCAACAGGATGCACATGTGGTGATGACAGGTGTGTCCGAACAGCATATCAAACGCACACAAGATAAGGATGCCAGCGAGATTATCAGACGCATACCCGGTGTGAGCATCATCGACGAGAAATTCGTGATGGTGAGAGGTTTGTCGCAGCGATATAATAATGTATGGATGAATGGTTGCGCTGTGCCTTCAAGCGAAGCCGACCAAAGGGCTTTCTCCTTTGATATCATCCCCTCATCACAAATAGACAATATGAAAGTGGTGAAATCGGCTGCACCCGAATATCCTGCCGATTTCTCCGGAGGTTTCATTATGGTAAACACCAAGGACGTGCCAGCCAAAAACACATGGAGCGTAAGCATAGGTGGCAGTTATAACGACGAGAGCCATCTCAAAAACCAACTCTATTATAATGGCAGCGGCACCGACTTTCTGGGCTTCGACAATGGAAAGAGAGGACTGACCAATGGCATACATAGCAGCCTGAACACACAGGGCAACGGATATTCGCTGCTCAATAATGGTCTTAACAACAATTGGACCATCAGCAGCCGCAAACCATTGGCAGACTTGAGCATGGCCGCCAGCCTGTCGCAGCGATGGAAGACAAATGACGAACAGACCATAGGTCTCAATGCCAGCATAAACTACAGCCTCTCCTATCGCACATTAGCAGATATGACCAACAACCTGTTTGGTGCATACGATGTGACACACGACTGCTCTAACTACTTGCGACGCGCCCAAGACCAACAATATAGTAATAACGCTAAACTGGGAGGACTGCTCGGACTGGTATGGATATCGAGCAATAACCAACACCGCATAGAACTCAAGCAGATCTTCAACCAGTTGGGCAAAAGCCGCTATACATACCGCCAAGGCTATGATGCTCAGAGCGACTATACAGAGCAGGCCGAATATTACTATCAGAGCCGCACCACCTACAACGCTGGCCTGCAGGGCAAGCATACCATAAATGATAATGATATGGTAGACTGGAATATAGGCTACTCCTATGCCAACCGCAACCTGCCCGACCGACGCAGATATACAGTGGTGGAGCAAGAGAATGGAGATATGGAGATTGAAAACCTCAACGACATAAACCGCGAGTTCTCATATCTCAAAGAGCATCTCTTCTCTGGCGGTGCCAACTGGAAACACCATTTCACCCTGGCAGGCATAAAACCAACACTCAAAGTGGGTGCCTATGCCGAAAGGAAAAAGCGCAAGTATGACACACGATTCTTTACTTATGCATGGCCCAGCGGACAGTTGCCACAGCAGATGCGCAACCTCGACGTGCCCACTCAACTGCTCACCGATGCCAACTATGGCGAAGGCGGACTATACATGATAGAACAGGTAGACTGGACCAATAACTATGAGGCTGCCAACACTCTGGGATGTGGATATGCCTCTGTGCTGCTGCCCTTGCTAAACAACAAGATAGACGTGTATGGCGGCGTGAGATTTGAGTCGTCTAATACCACGCTCACCTCACATACCCGCCGACAGGAATATTCGCCCCTGTCTACAAAGTATGACTATAATGATTTCTTCCCATCTATAAACATCACTGGACATATATCGCCAAAGCAACAGGTAAGGGCCTCATACTCGCGCACCACTAACAGACCCGAATTTCGCGAACTCTCCAGCAGTGTCTATTATGATTTCGACCTGGCATCAAACGTGCAGGGTAACCACAACCTCAAACCAGCATATATAGACAACATAGATCTCGGATGGGAGTGGTATCCAAATGCCAGAGAGGTGATAAGCCTGTCGGTATTCTATAAGCACTTTAAAAATCCTATAGAATGGACATATACAGTGGCAGGAGGCACAGACCTCGTATACTCATACATGAATGCAGAAAGTGCCGACAACTATGGTGTGGAACTCGACATGCGCAAGCAACTCGACTTTTTACAACTGCCACAACTGTCGCTCTCGCTCAATGCCTCGCTAATAAAATCATCTGTCAACTTCCCTAAAGGAAGCAGAGAGAATGACAGACCCATGCAGGGACAGTCGCCTTATCTCATCAATGCAGGAGTATTCTACAATAGCGACCTGGGCAATGCCACACGCACATGGCAGAAGGGATGGACAGCAGCATTGCTCTATAATATCATTGGCAAACGCATCATTGGTGTGGGACGCAGCATAGGCAGCGGTGAAACAGACGTGAGAGTGCCCGACAGTTATGAGATGCCACGCCACCAAATAGACCTCAACATAGGCAAGTCGTTTGGACATGTAGACCTGCGCCTGTCATTGCGCGACATCCTTGCCCAAAAGGTTGAATATAAGCAGTTTGAGCAGACTCCACATGGAGAGATTGAGCAGGTGACACGCTCCTATACTCCCGGCAGGACCATATCGCTAACCCTCAGTTATAAACTATAAGATAATAAGCATGGGATAAGACAAAATCCCATATAGATGTTAAAAAAAAAAGAAGAAAGAAATGAAGACAAGACGTTTTCTTTTGGCTGCAATGACAGCCACAGCGCTAACTATGCCCTTTGCGGCATGCAGTGATGACGATGAAGATGCCGGCGATGGCGGTGGTCAAGATGTGACCTATGTGTGGGGCACCGACGGCAGCATCAAGACCTGCGACCATCTGCTCTTCACTGCCGATGGCAAGGAAGACAATAATGGTAATGTGATAGGCAATGGCGACAAAGAGTTTATTTTCAATGGCAAGCAGACCATCAAAAAAGGTACTTACCTGCTGCGCGGATGGATATATGTGGCCGATGGGGCTGAACTGACCATTGAGCCAGGCACAGTAATCAAAGGAGAGAAGGAGTCGGCAGCCTCTCTCATCATAGAGCCAGGCGGCAAGATCTATGCCCAGGGCTCAGCCACACAACCTATTGTGTTTACCTCTAGCCAAGCCAAGGGCAACCGCAAACCTGGCGACTGGGGCGGTCTGATCATCTGTGGCAAGGGCACTAACAACAAAGGTGTGCTCGGACAGCAGATAGAGGGTGGCCCCCGCACCAAGCATGGCGGCAACGACCCTAAAGACAACAGTGGCATACTCAGTTATGTGCGTGTTGAGTTTGCTGGCTATCCCTTCCAGAAAGACAAGGAGATCAATGGTATCACCTTTGGCAGTGTGGGCAGTGGCACACAGGTAGACCACATACAGGTTAGTTACACCAACGACGACTCTTATGAGTGGTTTGGAGGGAATGTCAACTGCCGCTATCTGGTGGCATACAATGGTTGGGACGATGAGTTTGATACCGACAATGGTTTCAGTGGCAATGTGCAGTTTGCCCTGTCAGTGCGCGACCCACGCATTGCCGACACTTCGCAGTCAAACGGTTTTGAGAGCGACAACGATGCCGATGGTTCGCTCACAACTCCTTTCACCTCTGCCGTATTCTCAAATGTTACATTCATAGGTCCTAAGGGTAGGGATGGCTTTGAAAACACTCCCGATTATATCAATGGTGGCTCAGTATTTCCACAGAATGGTTCTGCTCTTGGCAAATTCCAGTCAGCCATGCAGATACGCCGCAGCAGTCATCTGGCCTGCTTCAACTCAGTGGCTGTGGGATATCCCATCGGCATAATCATAGATGCTGAAAAGGGTGCCACACAGGTGTATGCCCAAGAGGGTAAACTGAAACTACAAAACATCTTCCTGGCTGGCATGGACATAACAGGTAGCGATGCCAACAAACGATATGTAGATGATCTCTACGATGCAGCCAATAAAACAGAGATAGATGCCAACAAGGAGTCATTCAGTTCTACTTATTTCAAGGCTCAGAAAGGCAACAAGGTATATGCCGAGTCTGCCGACCTTAAACTCGAGGGATATAAGAACCTGGCCAAGGGTAGCATTGCCATCATGCCATCAACAGATTCTCCAATGCTCAAAGCAGCCGATTTCACCGATATCATGCTCTCGTCTTGGTTTACAAAGGTTGACTACATAGGTGCTTTTGCACAAGGCGACAACTGGCTGGACGGCTGGACAGAATTTGACCCACAAAACGCTGAGTATTAATTCATATACACAGTTACTCTCTCTGATGAGGTGTGCCAAAGAATGTGTTTGGCACACTTTTTTTGTGATCTTTCGTAATGAAAACCCATTTATATCATTATTGTAATCATATTGTAATAAGTGTATCTTATCTTTGCAGAAGATTTATATAGTATTGCCAAAAAGAAAATAGAATGAATAGAAATATAGCAACAATGGATATAGAGAAAGCAAGACGCATACGAAGCATCTACAACTGGTGCAGGTTTATAATTATGGTCATCCTCATGACACTCCTGTTTATCGGTGTGGCCAATGCCCAAACGGTGGAAGAACGTTTGGCCGCTTTGGAACTATTGGTTAAAGACCAGCAAAGGCAGTTAGATCTGCAGAAATCATTAAACCAAAATACAGACAATGACAACAAGGATAAATATAAACCCCAACTCCATGGTATTCTCAGAGGGAAGTATGAATATCAGCCAGAAATAGACAAAGGGCGTTTTGAAGTGCGCAACGCACGTCTGTCTGTGGTTGGCAAACTTGCGTCGATATCAGAATATAAACTTGAGGTAGACCTCTGCGACGAGAGCAATATCAAGATGAAGGACGCTTGGGTGAGGATACTGCCATGGAATAGCCTACGCCTGACGATGGGACAGCAGCGCATGCCCTTCTCCATAGATGCCCACCGCAATCCCTCTGCCCAGTATTTCGCCAACCGCAGTTTCATAGCCAAGCAAGTGGGCGACATGCGCGATGTGGGTTTTCAGGCAGGCTATGATATCATCAATGGCAACAAGAGGCAGGTGCTGTCTGTGGATGCAGGCATCTTCAACGGCAGCAATCTCGACAATCAGAAGTCGGCATGGTTTTCATCTCCTGCCTATTCAGCACGCATACAGTATTTCCCCCTGAAGCAATGGGCCCTCATACCAAGCATACAGCACCAGCAGATAGCCGAGCGCCAAGCCTCGTATACAAGTATAGACCTTGGCAGTTATTTCGACAATGGTTTATGGCATATAGAGGCCGAATATCTGCGCAAGACCTATGATGATGATGCTTTTGATGCCTGCAATGCCGTGAATGCCATGGTCATATACAAGAAACTATTGAAGGGCGACAAGAGCATGGTGGAAGCCATCTCATGGTTGGGTCGTTATGACTGGATGGAAGACCACAGTTCGGGCAAGAGCGGTTTTGCCACCGATGCTGCTGGCAATGCCACGAGCAGACTAAAGATTACCGATGCGGAGCGACATCGTATGACCCTTGGCACCACCCTGCATCTGCGCAACCCCTATTTCCCTACCGACATAAGGTTTAACTACGAAAAATACTGGTATCCTCATGGTGGTGCCAAAGAGAGCGAGCAAGACAAGATAGTATGCGAACTGATGATTAGGTTCTGATTGTCGTGATGATATAGTCATTGTATTGAAACGCAGACCACCATCATGCCTATCTGTATTCCAGTATGTATAGTTTGTCAGGATTGAAGATCTCTTGCGCCACGGTCATGATATCATCGGCAGAAATAGCGTCTATGCGCTGCAATAATGCATCCACATCTTTCTCTATGCCAAGATGAAGGAACGACTTGGCCATGTCTATGGCAAAACTCTCGCGATTGTCGCAGGCTATGGCTATCTGACCCTTTATCTGCTGCTTGGCCCTCATGAGTTTTGCTGGACTAAGAGGCGTAGAGGCCAGGCGGTCCAGTTCGTGCATCACTATCCGCTTGCATCTCTCCACATCATGGACATCGCACCCGAAATAAGTTGTCCACAGTCCTGTGTCGCCATAACTGGTCATGCTGCTGTCTACGCTATATACCAATCCACGTTTCTCTCTGAGCGCCATGTTGAGCCTCGAACTCATGCCTGGTCCGCCAAGCAGATTGTTGAGCAGATAGAGTGTGAGCCTGCGCGGATGATTATATGAATAGGCCCGATTGCCAATCATCACATGGCACTGGTGGGTATCTTTTTTTATTATCTTATGCACACCCTCTGAAGCATTGTATTCGTCGAAAGGCAAGGCATTGGCAGTGCTTTGAGTAAAGACATTGGCAGTATTCTTTTCGCTATGGTAATATGTGTGTACTCCCTTTTCGATCAACCTAACCATCCGCTTGAAGTCGATATTGCCGTATGCGAAAAAGACAGCATTGGATGGGTGATAGAATTGCGATGTGAAAGCCAGTGCATCCTGTGTGGTGAAGGTGCGTAGCATGTTAGCCTCTCCCAGAATGTTATGCCCCAGTGGATGGCCTGCAAAGAGCATGTTTTCGAAGTCGTCATAAATCAGTTCGGATGGTGTATCATTGTAACATTCTATCTCGTCGCATATCACCTCCACCTCTTTGTCTATCTCTGCTTGTGGAAAGACGCTATCGAAGACTATATCGCTCAGTAGGTCTATGGCCTTGGGCAGATGGTTTGCATGTATGGCACTATAATACACGGTATCTTCTTTGCATGTAAAGGCGTTGAGGTCGCCTCCCACGCTCTCGAGACTATTGATGATATCCCATGCCCTTCGCCTTGTGGTGCCCTTAAAGGATAGATGCTCGCAGAAATGCGCCATGCCCTCTCTGCCTTTGTTTTCATTGCGAGTGCCAGCATTGATAGCATATCCGCAGTAAACGACATCCGACTGTGATGGGATATGGATGATGCGCAAGCCATTGGAAAGGGTGGCGGTGTTTACTCTTTTCTCTTTGTCATTCATATATTATAGGAGCCTTTTTCGATGAATTATATACTGTTTATGCATATATTATTGTAAGCGAACGCAAAAATACACAAAAAAATCGTGAATGGGTGGAAATAATCGGAAAAAAATATGTAAGTTTGCAATCTGAAAGGATACAGGATAAAAAATCAAACAATAGAAACGAATAATACATATACTATCATGCAAAAGATTACAGACCAGATTTACTATGTAGGAGTAAACGACCGCAACAAGAACCTGTTTGAAGGACTGTGGCCACTGCCCGATGGCGTGTCTTATAATTCCTATCTCATCGTTGACGATAAGGTGTGCCTCATAGACACCGTAGAGGTGGACTTCTTTATGCCTTATATCAAAAACATTCAGGAAACCATCGGCAACCGACCCGTAGACTATCTCGTGGTCAACCACATGGAGCCCGACCATAGCGGCAGCATAGCACTGATAAAGAAATACTATCCTGATATCACTATCATAGGCAATAAAAAAACCTTTGGCATGATGTCGGGATTTTATGGCATTGAGGGTGATAATATGGTGGTGAACAATGGAGACACACTATCGCTCGGACACCACACGCTGAAGTTTGTGCTCACACCCATGGTGCACTGGCCAGAAACGATGATGACTCTCGACATGGAAGCCAAGACCCTCTTTGCCGGTGATGCCTTCGGATGCTTTGGTGCCCTCAACGGCGGAATCGTGGATAGCGATATCAACTGCGACTCTTTCTGGCTTGAGATGGTGCGCTATTACTCTAATATCGTGGGCAAGTATGGCACTCCCGTACAGGCAGCGCTGAAGAAATTGGCTGGTGTGCCCCTTGATTATATCTGCTCTACCCATGGTCCGGTATGGCATGAGCATATAGCCAAGGTGGTGGGCATGTATGACACCATGAGCAAGTATGAAACAGAGCCTGGCCTTGTGATCTGCTATGGCACCATGTATGGCAATACCGAGAGGGCTGCCGAGGTGATAGCGCGTGCTGCCAGCGAGGCTGGAGTCAAGAATATCGTTATCTACAACGTGTCAAAAACTCATCATTCGTATATCATCCGCGATGTGTTCCGCTATGGTGCACTCATCGTGGGTGCTCCTACCTACAATACTGGGCTCTATCATGAGATGGAGGTATTGCTGGATGAACTGGCACGCAGGGACATCAAAAACCGCCTCATAGGATGGTTTGGCAGTTATAGTTGGGCCAGCAAGGCTGCCAGTCGCATACAGGAAATCAACGACAACCGCCTACACTATACCGCTGTGGGCACACCTGTAGAGATCAAGCAGAGCCTCAACGACGATAGTTATGCTCAATGTGTGGCACTGGGCCAGGCCATGGCTGCCGAGATACTGAAATAAGTATGCTATCCCGTATAATAAGGTATATATAAATACAAAGATGGTGTGTTGAAGAATATCGACACACCATCTTTTTGTTTTGCTCTATCCTTTTAGGATTTTACTTATAAATTCAATTCTTTCAATGACTCGATTACTGAGATAAGGCTATGCCAGTCGCCCCTGACCATACCCTTTTGCTGCATGTCGTCGAGCAATGCCACGAGGCTGTTCCAATATCCATTGATATTGTATAGCACCATAGGCTTGTGGTGATATCCTATGGTGGCAGAGGCCGCCACGGTGAAGATTTCGTCGAGTGTGCCTATGCCTCCTGGCAATGCTATAAACATGTCGGCCTGCGACATCATCAGCGACTTGCGGTCGGAGAGATCCTCGCATGGCACATGCACATTAATATAAGTACTTGTGCGCCCATTTTGCTCTACCAATCGTGGCACTACGCCAATGGTCATGGCACCATTGTTATGTGCAGCCTCAGCCACACACTCCATGAGCCCCAGGTTGCATCCTCCATACACTAAGGTATGTCCGTGGTCGGCAATCCACTTGCCCAACTCTCGTGTACGCTCAAAATACTCTGGGTCTATATTGCTGTTAGCAGAGCAAAAAACGCATATCTTCATAGTCTTGGATGCTCTATCAGTATGGTTATCAATACTTGGTAACTCTACCCTCAACGAAGTTTAGATACCAGTTGGCATTTGAATTGTAGTTAGCGCCCCAAGCACCAAAGTCTGGGTATGAGTCGCTGATGTTGACTTTTTCTCTGCTCCAGAACCATTTGCCAGTGTCGTTTCCAGCCACGCGTATCATGAGAGGCACATTGCCAATGTTAGGCACTGATATGGTGCGTATGTCGTTGGAATTATTGCCATACACGGTTATAGACAGAGGCAGCGACGAAGCATCCTGTCCCTCGCCTATTTCCACGTCGGTGCTAATGGTTACGAAGGGCAGTGTGGGTTCAGCACCAGTGTTGACCATTGTCTTGACATCCACGCCAAAGGCATCATGCACGTCGGAGCATATCACTGCGCCATCGAGGTTTACAGAAGCAGGCAGGGTGCCGCCAGCAGCGCAGAGTTGGATATTACTCTTGCCATCTACTGGTGCCGACACTCTCAACACCACATCGTTGAAGTCGAAATCGTTTGTTGTGCCCAGGTCCTCAAAAGCATAATAGTAATACTGCTGTGGTATCACTGTAGGCTCATCGCCATTATATCCGCATGAGCACGCAGATTTAGGAATAGACACATCGGCAGAAGTGGCCGACTGAGCAAATTTCACATTACCAATGATATTGATAAAAGGGTAAGAGCCAGAATAACCATTGTCGAAATGGCTGTCGGCAGCTACCACGAGGTTACCCTTATAGTTGATTACATACCCCTGGTTAGAAGAGCATCCAGACACTACACTCTTGGCTGTAAAGACAGCGGGTTTGTCAGCATCTTGAGCCACGCTCTCTATATATCCTTTATCACTTACAGAAGAATACATCTTTGCCTCGTTAGACACCTTGATGATAGAATGCTCACCAAGATAAACCATGGTGTGCTGCACTTCGAGGTTTTTGGTTTCCAGACTGGAATTGGCATCCATCTTGAAGTGTCCTTCGCTTACGAGATATGTTGTTCCTTTAACTGAGAGGTGGCAATTGTTTATAATGTCTTTGGCACCTGATGAGAGGTGATAGGTACCTGTGGTATACTGTCCGTCGTTGCGCCATGTAGGGTCGTTGCAGTCTATTCTTGTTTCCTCTTCTATCACGGTAGTACCGATATTATAGAAGTGTGAGTTGCCCTGCACACGCAGGTTTTTTGCATTGAGATTACCCTCGTTGATAACCTGTGTGTTTTGATTGTTGAGGTATATGATATCATTTACTTTTAGTGTGCCACGGTTATAGATGATGCCTGCATTATTCATGTCTATCTTGTTGATGGTCACATTGCCGCGGTTGAAGATCTCTCCACCCATATTGATCGAAGGAGAATTGAAGGTGGCACCCTCGCTCACAATAATCTTGCTATTAGCACCGATATTAGGGTTTGTGATGTTTACCACTGCTCCGGGCAGCAATATAATGGTGGCGCAGTCTATATTCACATTGTCTGTGATATTATATGTGCCCTCAGCGAAATAGAGATTATAATATTCGTTGCCCCACGCGCTGCCCCATGCGTTGATGCCTGTAGTGGTGGTGGGCACATAGAAATCGCCTGTCTTTGGGTAATTGGGATGTTGTCCCCACTGTGCAATATCTATGGCACCTGTTGGCACAACGTTTGGATAGCGGCTATCATCATCAGAAGCGAAAGGCCATGTGCTTGCGATGATGCGTGCGGGAGCCTTTGCAGCAGCGATCTGCTCAGTGGTTGTGAAATTGACGATGTTTATATCGCCATTAGGCACAAAGTTTTGCTCTCTTACATATCCCTGATTATCATAGAGAGACACGTATAGTTTCTCCGCGTTCTGTGGAGCAGCCACGGTGAAATCGATTGTTTCGCCCTTGCTCACAGTTTGCGAAAAGAGTGATACGGTCTTTCCGCCGATAGGATTGTCTGTGGTAACACGTATGGTGCCGTCTTCATTGGCAGTGGCCTTAATCTTGACAGGCACAGAAGTGTTCCATGTCTGATTGGCATCCACCTCGCCCACTATATCCTTCCAGTTGCTACTATATTCGTTGGCATCATGATATGGGTCGTAGAAATCGGTGGTTCTATTGCACGACACAAGCATAGCAGCGCAGGCTGATGTCATTATCAGAGCCTTACCTATCATTAATCTTTTCATAATCTTTTCGTATTAAAAAAAGGTTTTGTTTTCTGTTTTGTTATGATGATTGCTAATTATCAGAAGATGCTATTTATTTCTCCCATACCAGTCCTGACATAGGATAGTTATACCAGTCTGTGGCAGTATTGTGTGATGGGTCGAGAGCCCATTCGGCAAAAGAGTGTCCATCGGTCTGGTAAGCACCTTTCTTTACTCCATTGAGATAAGAGCCTATCTGCACAAACTCATAAGGATATTTGAAGTTGCCAGGTATCATCAGAGCCCATGGGTAAACGACATTGTTTTCGGGATAGTTATGTATTACCTTAGCATTCTTGTATGGGTATGTGTGCACCTCATACCATGAGCCGTTGTATCCTTCTATTATAAACAAGTCGAGGTTGGCAGCAGAGAAATTGTTGAAAGCCTCCTTGTTGTCTTTGAAGATGATGCGATAAACATTTCTCTTTGGGTCTGTATATTTGGCTCTATCATGGTTTGTATCCTTGAGGGTGTTATAGAAATACCTCTGATATTCGTATGTGCCTCCGTTGATGGCATAGTGAGCATCATTGAATAGAGGAATATAGATATCAGTGCCCTCTCTTTGGGTCAGGAACTTCTTGCCCTTCTTTTCATTCCATGGAATGATATCCTTCAATTCGTTATTCGGGTTGGGATGGAATGAGTCTTCAAGTTTATACTTGCCCTCCACCATGCCGGCATTCACGCCCACCAGTCTGAGAGCAGAAGCAATCTGTTTGGTGGCCCCCACAGCAGTGAGATCGATGGTCACCTCAATAGTATCTCTCTGTTTTTCGCTGCCGGCAGCACACGGGAACTTCTGCATGGAAACCCTTGCCACCACATCATTGAAGTCATAATCGCCTGGCTCTGGGAAGTTATCTTCAAAGCAGAATGTGTATTTCTCTGGCTCTGCCACTGGTTTTTTGATATCTTCTGGCTTATTGCTGATATTACCAGACACGAAGAAGAGCAGGTCGTTCATATCCCAGTCGCTGCCATCTTCAAATCCGAGCACGGTCTGACCGCCATAGCCGTAAGTGACGGCACAGGTATGCAGTTTTGTCTTGTCTTCCTTGAGATATGGGCTGCATATCACTTTGTCTGTAGAGTTCCATACGTTGTATGGATCTACATTATCATTATTATCATTCCATGTCTTGCAAATAAAGAATGCTATATGTATTCCCTTTGGGAAGTTATAGGAAGCATTGCCGTTTTGGTCGAAATAGACGAGAGAAACCTTTGAACCAGTGATCTTGGCAGTGAGTGGCACACCCCATTGCTGTCCGAGGCTTGCTAATTTCATACCATCTGTAAAGGTCTGTCCGTCAATGGTTATATAGTCAGCAGGTGTATACTTGTCGAGCAGCACATAGCGTTTTGCTTCGTTTGGATCCTCGCCATCCTTGTAATAGAAATAGCCTATCTTATATTTGTTTTGTGTGGCACCGAAATTGAGTGAAAGGGCAATGGGTGTCTCTTCGCCAGTGGTATACTCTACTGTAGACCCCATCTTGTCACGGTATTCATATAGGTTGTTGTTGTATTCTCTAAACACACCTGTTTTCTGGTCTACAATGTCGAGCCAGTCTTTGCCCTGCCATGTGTCGCCCTCTACCACCTTTACATTGCCCAGGTGAGCAAAGGTCACATTGGTAGTAACATTCTGGCCGAGAGACTGAAACCAGAATGTGGCTGTTGTTTCATATTCACGTGTGATGGTGGTATTGCACTGCTCTGTTGTGGCAGCCCTGGTTGTTGTGCCAATGGTTACGGTGTTATTGTCGCTAACCTTAAAATATCCGTTGATCTCTCTGCCGTTTTGGCCATCCATGGTCACAAAGACATAGTTGCCAGCAGCATAAGGCAGATTGAAGTTTACTGTTGCCCCACCCTCCACGGTAGTGGTAGACAAGAGTTTGGAACCCTCAGACATAGGGTTTTTGTCGTAGATATTCATGGTGTAGGCATCACAAGATAGTTTGGAGGTGCTCACGCTGGCACTTACCACACGGCTTGTGGCCCAGGTTTGGTCTTTGCTCACTCCTTTAATGGGGAAAGCATCTTCGATCATCTGGTTATATCTCTCTTCATCGAAATAGTCTTTATCGCCACATGATGACAAGAGCGCAGTTATGGCAATGGTTGACAGTAATAATTTGTTATTCATCTTCTTTTAAGCGCTTAAAAAATCAACTTTTCTTTTGTTCAGTCGGTGCAAAGTTAGTAAAAGAAATGTTACAATATTCTCTTTTGTTTACACATTTAACGTTTTTTGTCGTTTTTAACTAATTATCCCTTTGTTATTACCTCAAAATAAACTAATTTCGCAGGGTGATATAATAATGTAGGCATGCGCACGAGCGTATTGCATAAAGTAGAAACAAGCATATATGGTACTCAATTACATTTGGTTAGCCTTCTTTCTGGTTGCATTTGTCATAGCCGCGTTTAGGCTATTGTTTATGGGGGATGTAGCAGTTTTCCCATCCATGATAGACTCCACCTTTGAGATGTCTAAGACAGCCTTTGAGATATCCCTGGGACTTACTGGCGTGCTCACTCTATGGTTGGGCATCATGAAAGTGGGCGAAAGGGGTGGTGTGGTGGCTCTGGTGGCCAAGGTGCTGAGCCCTGTGTTTGTGCGACTCTTTCCCGACATTCCCAAGGGGCATCCCGTCACGGGCAGCATTTTCATGAATATCTCTGCCAACATGCTGGGACTGGACAATGCCGCCACACCATTGGGACTGAAAGCCATGGAGCAATTGCAGCAACTGAACACAAAGAAAGATACAGCCAGCAATCCCATGATTATGTTTCTTGTGCTCAACACCAGCGGACTAACACTCATACCCGTGAGCATCATGGTATACAGGGCACAGATGGGAGCAGAACAACCCACAGACATCTTCATACCCATACTCCTGGCCACCTTTTTCTCTACACTTGCGGGAATAGTGGTTACGAGCATATATCAGCGCATCAACATCATAAATCGTACCATGATGCTTGCCCTTGGTGGCATGAGCATCTTTGTGGCTGCTATTATATGGTTGTTTGGCAGCATGAGCAAAGACCAGGTGGGAGTGGTGAGCACTAATGTGGCTAATATTCTGCTGATGCTCATCATCGTGTCTTTTATCCTGGCAGGCATGCGCAAGCGGGTCAACGTGTATGATGCCTTTATAGAGGGAGCAAAAGACGGATTCTCTACAGCCATCAGAATAATACCTTATCTTGTGGCTATACTCGTGGGCATAGGAGTGTTTCGTGCATCGGGAGCCATGGACATGATCATCGACGGTGTGAGATGGTTGGTGGAGGCATGCGGTATGGATGGCGACTTTGTGGGTGCGCTGCCTACAGCACTGATGAAACCTCTGTCGGGCAGTGGAGCACGAGGCATGATGGTAGACGCCATGACCACCTATGGCGCCGACTCGTTTGTGGGCCGTCTGAGTTGCGTCTTCCAGGGTAGCACCGACACCACATTCTATATCCTGGCGGTCTATTTCGGTAGCGTGGGCATAAGATATACACGACATGCTGTGGCTTGCGGACTGCTTGCCGACTTGGCTGGCATGATAGCGGCTATAGCCATCTGCTACATGTTTTTCTGAACAATAATAATAATAATTCTGAATATATGGCAAGTTTGAAATCATTGGCAAAAGATACAGCCATCTATGGACTGAGTAGCATAGTGGGCCGCTTTCTCAATTACCTGCTCGTACCACTTTATACCGCCAAGATATCGGCGGCCAGCGGAGGCTATGGTGTCATCACCAATGTGTATGCCTATACGGCGCTGCTCATGGTGCTGCTAACCTACGGCATGGAGACCACATTCTTTCGCTTTGCCAACAAAGAAGGCGAAAACCCACAGAAGGTTTATTCAACTATACTCCTTTCGGTGGCTACCACATCATCGCTCTTCTTCCTGCTCGTAGTGGCTTTTCTGCCACAGATATCAGGAGCCATGGGCTATGGCGACCATCCATCGTATATATGGGTGATGGCGCTCACTGTGGCCATAGATGCCTTTCAGTGTATACCTTTTGCATATCTGAGACAAAGCAAACGCCCCGTGAAGTTTGCTGCGCTCAAGATGCTCTTCATAGTGCTCAATATCTTGCTTAATATCATCTACTTCATCGTGATGCCTGCACTATACCAAACCAACCCAGACATCATTGACATGGTTTATAATCCTGAGGTGGGAGCAGGATATGCCTTCTATATAAATCTGGCATGCACGGCCACCATAACTCTATTCTTCTGGCGCGAACTCACAGGATTTAGGTATGTCTTCGACAGACAACTGCTGAAACGTATGCTCTCATATAGTTGGCCCATACTGGTGTTGGGTATTGCCGGCATACTAAACCAAACTGCCGACAAGATACTCTTTCCTTATATATATAAAGGTGACGATGCTCATGAGCAGTTGGGTATATATGGTGCGGCATCAAAGATTGCCATGATCATGGCCATGATAACACAGGCTTTCAGATATGCTTACGAACCATTTGTGTTTGGAAAGGCTAAGGATAAAGACAACCGCGACACTTACGCCAAGGCAATGAAATATTTTATTATCTTTACATTGCTGGCTTTCCTCATGGTGGTGGGATATATAGATATTTTAAAGTGTATCATTGGGCGCGACTACTGGAGCGGTCTGAGAGTGGTGCCTATAGTGATGGCTGCAGAAATAATGATGGGGGTTTATTTCAATCTCTCGTTTTGGTATAAACTCATCGACAAAACAATCTGGGGAGCATGGTTCTCAGGCATTGGGTGCTTAGTACTGGTAAGCATCAATATCCTGATGGTGCCACGATATGGATATATGGCATGCGCATGGGCTGGATTTGCTGGCTATGCCACAGCCATGACGGTGAGTTATCTTGTGGGACAGAAAAAATATCCTATCAACTACCCTATAGGCGAGATAGCCTTGTATGTGGCTATTGCCATAGTCATGTTTGCAGCCATGCAATATTCCAACAGTCATCTTAACACATTGGCGGCACTGACAGTCAACTCTCTGCTTATCACGGCCTTTGCTGCAATTATCATCTACAAGGATTTCAAAACAATAATAATAAATAGATTGAAGAAATGAAAAAGACAACACTCATGGCGGTAGCACTCATGACCACCGCAACAGTGCATGCCGACGAAGGCATGTGGACTCTCTATGACCTGCCAGGTGCAGTGTTTGAGCAAATGAAAACAGAGGGCTTTGCAATGCCATACGCAAGCATCTATGAAGACAAGGATGCTATCAAAAATGCTGTGGTTAACTTCGGAGGATATTGCTCTGGTGTGGTTGTGTCGGCAGACGGACTACTCTTTACTAACCACCACTGCGGGTTTGAGGCCATCAGAAGCCATTCTACAGTAGAGCATGATTATATGCTCAATGGTTTTTATGCCAAGGACTATAAGGACGAACTGCCAAACAAAGACCTCTTCGTGAGCTTCATGGTTGAACAGAAAGATATAACGTCTCTTCTCGACAGCCTCGGCATTTATAATATGATGCCATCGGAGCAGGACAGATTTCTTGACTCGCTTGAAAACGTGATGTCGAAGGAGGTGAGCGCAACAGACTCTACACTGCGACTCGAAATCAAACCTTTCTATGAGGGTAACAAGTATTTTGCTACTACATATCGAGACTTCAAGGATGTGAGACTGGTGTTTACTGTGCCTAAGTCTATGGGAAAATATGGTGGTGAAACAGATAACTGGATGTGGCCACGACAAACATGCGACTTCTCCGTGTTTCGCATATATGCAGACCCTGAAACTAACGGACCTGCAGACTATAACGAAAAGAATGTGCCATATCATCCTCAGTCGTGGGCAAAAGTGTCTATGGATGGATATAAAGAGGGTGACTTCGCCATGACAATAGGTTATCCTGGAAGCACCAGCAGGTATCTCTCTTCATACGGAATTAGAGAGAGAAGAGATGCACAAAACGAACCTACATATAAGGTGAGGGGCATCAAACAGGATGTGATGATCAAACACATGAGAGCTGACGAGGCCGTGAGAATAAAATATGACTCTAAATATGCACGGAGTTCTAACTACTGGAAAAACTCCATAGGCATGAACAAATGTATTGACTCTACACAACTCATTGCTCATAAAACTGATTTCGAAACACGCATCAAAGCATATCAGGACTCTACCGGGTATCTCAAAGGTAAACTTGATTTTGACCTCATGAGACGACTGTATGACAAACGTCTCGATATTGCACGAGCCATGACCTATTTCTACGAAACTTTCTATGGCACATGCGAACTGGCAGATAGGGCGCGTAGAGTGCATAACGGTATGACCGTGGAAGGACCTGAAAATAAAGCAAAAAAACAGTATGTGACATTCAAAGATAATAGCGACTCATGGGACGAGGCCCTCGACAAAGAGGTGTTTGTTTCTCTGCTTCAATACTACCGCAAAAATGTGGATAAAAAATATCTGCCTCAGTTCTATCATATTATCGACACAAAATTCAACGGTAACTATGAGGCTTATGTAAACCACGTGTGGAGCAAGTCGATGCTCATGAAAACAGGCAAGAAACTGTATATCAACAAAAAGGCATTCAAACGTGACCTCGGAGTGCAAATGGGTCTCGACATACTCGACATAAAAGCGGCTCTGCTTACTCCACTCGGCGCTATCGACGATAGTATTCAACTGCAAGAGAGGTATCTCTGCGATGCCAAAATACGCATGGAAATGGATATGCCTCACTATAGCGATGCTAACTTTACAATGAGACTGAGTTACGGACAGGTGGGGGGATTCATGCTCGGAGGGAAACAGTCGGGCTATTATACCGCTGCTCCAAGCATCGTGAGCAAAATGAAACAGGGAGACAAAATCATTGACTATTTCGCCGAACCTATCATGCACGACCTCATGTCGACAAATGACTTCGGATCGTATAGAGACAAAAATACTGGTGATATGCACCTATGCTTCCTCACTAACAACGATATAACAGGCGGTAATAGTGGCTCTCCTATCTTCGGTGACAAGGGACAACTGCTCGGACTGGCTTTCGACGGCAACTGGGATAGCCTCTCGGGAGATATCTTCTTCGATAGCACTCTGGCAAGATGCATCGGGGTGGACATTAGATATATGGTCTATCTCATGGACAAATGGGGGCATGCCGATAGACTCATCAAAGAACTGGGGATAGAGAAATAAAACAAACTGATAACTAATTATTTACCAAAAAGAATGAAAAAGATTCTATTATTTGCTTGCGCTGCCGCAACGATGGTGGCATGCAACTCTGAAAGGGAGTATCTAACCTATCGTGGAGTGACCATGAACACACCTCTCAAGGCTTTCACTGACTCAATGACTGCACGAGGACTCGTGGTTGACACCGCTAACCACGACAAGGAGACAGTGATAATGAGCATGCCAGAAGGACCAGGCACACTAACCATAAGTGCAGTGGGAGACAGCATATATCAGATTGTCGAAAACTATGATGCTACGTATAACGATAGTACACGCAACCTCTACCGCTCACGACTCGACAAAGCTATAGAGGAATACGGACACCAACCTAAAATGCCCATAAACCTCGAAGATCACTCAGAGGCCAGATTCTTCTCAGACAAAGGTACACATATTCTACTGCTCGAAAATACATATACACCTCATCTCTCTATCTCTTATGAAACAAGGATAGAAAAAGAATAATTTAAGTTTCTCAAGTTGAATCAGAGAATAAGCGCAAGCGTTCAAGGCACGCCCCGAAGGGGCAACGAGCACATAGCCCAGGGCATCGCCCTGGGTATGATGAAGCGATGAAGTGCGCCCTGAAGGGGCAAAAGCATTAGTGTACAAGCGTTTATAGAGTCGCTTTTTCCCATTCAGGGCGCAATAGCAACGGCTAATCTACCCAGGGCGTTTCCCTGGGCTATGCGCTTGCTGGGCCTACAGCCCGCTCCTTAAACGCTTGTCAGCTATAAGTGAACATTTGCAAAACTTGAATAGAGGATTATGGGAAAAGACTCTCGGCCAATCCTTGTCCCACCACCAAAAAGTTGTAACTTTGCATGCCCGCGAGATAAGGCAGGG